>NZ_JBFBBQ010000027.1:0-105849 GCF_040682775.1 Amycolatopsis sp. NPDC051106
GAGTAATGATCTACCCAAAAACAAGTCGGTGGGGGGGGTCGGCCAACGGTTCCCCGGAACCTGTCCCATCCCCCCAACCGGCCGGCCATCTGGAGCTGTTTCGAGACATGCCAGCAGGCCGTCACACGTCCTGCTCCGGTGGCAGACCGTCGCACGCAGCGGCTCCAGTGTCGACCAGTTCGGCCGCGCGGGAAACCACGGCTTGCAGGGCTTCGAGATGGTTCACGAGCCGCTCGCAGCCCTCGGGCGTGAGCCGGACCCACGTTCGCCGCGCCTTGCTCCGCTGGGTCTGGACGATACCCTCCCGCCGGAGCTTGCCGAGCTGAGTGGACAGCGCGGCCGGGGTGACGCCGAGCGCTTCGCAGATGAAGCCGAACTCGCACCAGCGCATCTCGGCGAGCAGGGTCACGACGAACAGCCGCGCGGGCGCGAGCAGCACCGGATCGAGGTCACGGCTGAGGCTGCGGACAGCGACCGGTCGTCCCTCGCGGTGCGCTTCGGCGATCACTCGTCTTTCCTTCGTCAGTTGCTTGTCGTGTCGTGAAACGGCGTCAGGTCCCCGGCGGGCAGCCGGGGACCTGACGGTCAGTCGTGGAACTACGCGGCAGCGGCCGGGGCTCCTCGGGCCGTGTCGTACAGCCAGGTCCGGAAGTCCGGCGCGCTGGTGTAGACGGTCGGCTTCACACCCGGATACTGCGCCGCCGCGCGGCTGCACGTGCCGACCAGTTGCGGCACACCGTGCACCAGGGCGACGGCGGGGCCGCCAGAGTCTCCACCGCCGGGACCGTCCGTGCCGTGCGGGTTGTCGGTGCAGATCTCGCCCGCCGACTGTCCCGCGTCGGCGCACCGGTCCGGCGAAAGCACCGTCGTGCTCAGCTGCTGAAGCTGCACCGGGCGATGGCTCGTGTCCCCGTCTGGCTGGTCCGCGCCCCAGCCGTACAGCGTCACCCGATCACCGGGCCGGGCCGCGCGCCCGGCGAGCTGGATCGGCTGCACGTTCACCGGGTGGTCCAGCTTGAGCATGGCGATATCGTCCACCGGCTGCGCGGGCGCCCCGGCCGACCACTGCCAGCCGGGGTGAACCTTGATCTCGACGACCTTCGCCGTCTCCCCGCCCTGAGTACGGTCCTTCGATCCCACGCGCACAGAGAAGGTCCGTGCCGACATGGGGATGCTCCCGGTGTTGCCGGGCATGTCGGTGACGCAGTGGGCGTTGGTCACCACCCAGCTACGGAACAGCAGCGCGCCGCCGCACCAGGGAACGGCGAAGCGGCCGTAGGCGGGGGCGTCGTACACCATCGACGCCGTCCAACTGGTGTCACCCGTGGCCTGCTGCCCGCCGACGAGATCAGGCTGGACAGCGGCCGTACCCACGCTGGCACCGAGCAGACCGGGAAGCCCCAGCGCAGCGACCGCGCACGCAATAACGCTTGTTCTCAACACTCCTCTTTTCTTTGTTTACCAACAAAACTTCGGGTATCCCGCTCCGGAGGGTTCAGGGCTGACCCAGTGGCTCCTGACGACCGGCGGGCAGCTCCGGATCGGGTGTCGGTGTCCGGCGCAAGCAGGACACGCACGGCATCCCCTGTATCCGGTCGAGATGCTCAAGCTCGCCGGGACCGAACGCCGATCCACACAACGCTGTGAGCCGCTCCGGAACCACACCGCCGGTCGGCATCTCGAACACGTGCACCACTCGACGCGTCTCGCCGACGGTGCCCGGCAACGGACGCCCGAACACCAGCCGAACCGTCACCGCACATCCCGCAGCGCGTGACGCCCGGCGGAAGCGGATGCGCTCGTGGCACTACCTGCCCCCGCCGGAACAGGGGTCCGACCGTTTCGCTCCGGTGCCGGTCGCGACTGTTGACGCGGGAAGTACGGCGGAAGGGTGGGTAGTTGGGAGCCTCGAAGCAGGCGACGCAAAGCCGACGGTTTCCGATGCCGCGTTCGCTGGATGCGTCGCTCCACAGTCGGGAGTGTTGAGCGGGCGACCAGAAACGCGTAGCACCTTGGACAGAGGTGACCGGGCGGCAGGAGCATCGAGCCGGTCAGCACGACATGCCCGCAGAGTGCCTTGTATCGGCCGTGGGTGTTGTCGCGCCTGCCGCGAGCGAACTCCTCGTCGGTGATTGCATGGTCTGCACCGTCACCGTCGCTCCGATGCCAGCTCACATACAGGCCCGCGACCCTTCCCCGCCGTTCGTAGCTCACCCGAAACCCTTCTCCGCAAGTCCCGCCGGCCAGGTCGGGTACACGCTCCCGAGGTGAGCTCGGCGTCCTACAGGCTGACCAGGCGCAACAAGTTGTATGATCTGAAATCAGCCTGGCTAAGAAGCTCATATCAGCGACAGGTCAGGCGAGGGACATAGCGGGGACATGCCGCGCACCGGAGCACCGGATGCGAGGAGGGATGGACGGTGGCTTTCGATGATGCTTGCGGGCCTGCGCCACGCACCGTCCTTGAGCAGAAGATCCGCGAGCGACGTCAGACGTTGGCGGAATTCGCTCGTGCCGCCGAAGAGTTCGCGCGCAGCTTCGGCGAGCCAGGAACCCTCAGCGAACGCCACCTGAAGCGCCTCGCCGCTGGACGTCAGCCCGACGGCACGCCCGTCGGCCGCCCACGTCCGGCGACGGCACGGCTGCTTGAGCGAATGCTGGGCCTCACGATCGATGAGTTGCTCGCTCGACCGGACGCAGCTCTGGCGGTTGAGTCGGGAGAACATGAGCTACGGCAGCGGCTCAGTGCAGCCTGCCGGGTCAACGCCGAGGTGCTGGCAGTACTCCACTCCCAGCTCGCAGCAGTCCGCAGGCTTGATCGCCAGTTAGGGGCAGCCACTGCCCATGACGAGGTCACGACCAAGATTGACCAGGTGACGCGCCTGAAGTCGCACAGCTTGACCCCCGGCGTCCGGAGCCAGCTCTCGGCCTTGCTATCCGAGTTAGGCACACTCGCTGGCTGGCAGGCCCTCGACATGGGATCGGTCGCCGAATCTTGGCAATTCTACGAACGAGCGAGAGCAACTGCGTCGGAGTCCGATGATGTCGCCTTCGAGGTTCATTGCGCCGCCGAACAGGCCTTTGTGTTGATCGAGGTCAATCAGACAGCCTCGGCCGTGGACCTGTTGGACACGGTAGAGCGCCGAGCTCAGCGCACTACGGGCCGCCTCCTGCGCTCCTGGCTTGCAGCCGCCCATGGGGAAGCACTCGCGGCGGACGGCCAGCGATCGGCAAGTCTGCGCGCCTTCGATCGCGCGGCCGGACTGCTGCCGTCTGACACGTCACCGGCTGATGGGCCCTATGTCGTTCTCGACCCAGTCCACCTTGCACGGTGGCGCGGTCACGCTTTGGCGCGCATCGGTGAACCCGAAGCCGTGGAGGTTCTCTCGACAGCTCTCGGCTGTCTCGACTCGACGTTCACCCGCGCTGAGACGGCGTTGCGCGTCGATCTCGCCACGGCGTACGCCGCGATCGGCGCACGTGAGCAAGGGCGCACACACGCGGCAAAAGCAGGAGCTCTCGCGATTGAGATCGGTTCCGTTCGCCAGCAGCGAAGGGTCGATCAGCTCCGAGCAGCATTGCTCTGAATCCCGGTTAAAACGGCCATATTGATAGGATCGAAATGTCAACCGAATAGGCACGAGACTTATTTAACGTTCAAAACCAGAGTCTTCACTAGATTCGACTAAGATGAGATTCAACACGGACTCCATGCCGGGCGGCCTGACTGCACGATCGACCATCTTGTCAAGGACTGTATTCATAAAGAAGGACGCATTTATCTTGCCGCGAAACTCGTGATCGACATAGCGCCGCAGTATCTTCCGTCCGGGGAATTCAGAAATCCAAGAACCATCTTCAAGCGCTACGCTTAGTTCCGTTCGATACGCCGAAGCACGCTCCTTTATCTTTTGGGATGACCAAGAAGTCTCAACGGACCTAACGCGGCCAATAGACTTCTCGATTGCTGGAAGGAGTGTTACTTCAGGATTTACCGAATCTGGATTTCCTCGAATGTTGAGAGCGTTAACGAATTCATCATTGATTTCACTGGAGATTTTCTCCATAACCAGTCCGTTGACCAGCTTTTCAGCACATTGGCGCAATTTATCCAGAATCTCAGGGTCGGACATCGAAGACTCATCTTCGCCGCTAAGCATGGCCGTTGCGAGGCGCACGGCCGAGATATCCAACAGATAGTTCTCTATGTGATATACGTCCCACGAGAATTCGGATGCGCCCGGCGTCACTGGAATCTGAGGATTCGAATCTTTATCGACTATGGCGAAGAACCTATTCTTCACCCCGGACTGGACTGCGGACTCATTTAGCACCCGGTAAAGATCCTTTACGCGCTGCTTGTTTCCGCCACTGATAAGGTTAACTCGGCGCGAAAATCAGGGAACAGTCGCTTGACCATCCTGACATCAAAGCCGTCCTCTATTTTCCTTCGAGGACTACAACCTTACCGCGCGGTTGATAAGACGCCAAATCCCCAACAAGCTCAATGGCGACACGTTCGACGTCGTCGTCCGCAACGACTTCCACCGCTTGATTCTGTGAGGATTTTTCTAGAGATCCAGCGGGAATCATGTGATATACGCCGTAGTTCATGTTTCCGACAGCTTGCCGCAGCAGTGCGTCGGAGTGCGTAACCAGCCACAGCTGGTTATTTTGCTCTAGGCCCAGGTGTCGATAGTAAAAGTCCGTATAGCCCTGAAGCAGGCTGGGATTCAAATGAAGCTCAGGCTCGTCGATGAGCAAGACAGAGTTTCGCGGGGTGGAGTTTCTTAGCTTAAGATAGCCGTACAAGATCTCCTTTTCCCCGGAACTCAGCTCGTCGATGTCATGCTCCTCCCCTGAGCTTAATCGAACAGGAAACTCAAGGTCACCGTTTGGACGAGGTCGCGCACCTTGATAAGTCTTGTCAGGGAAAAATGTTCTGAACAACTCAGAAAGAGTGTCATTGAGATCTTGTTTAGCGGTCACCTGCCCAGCCTTCTCTGCAATTAGTGACCTAAGATAGCTTTGAGCCAGCTCCGTCTTGATGTTTTGGTACTTTGTAGCTGAATTGTAGAGTCGATTTTGCCTGCGCTGGTCTTCAAATGCGCGAGCATCGAGATTGATGCCACCTACCGCTTGTCTCGCGTACGTGCGCGAGGCGCTATGATACTCAATAATTCCAAGATGTTCCGGCTCATAGGCTTGAAAGGCTGCCTCAGCTGGCTTGCAGACACTAGTTTGCATCTCTCCGTTGGGCATAATTCGAAGGGAAAGAGTATGAACTGAGTTTTCTAGAGCGGTTCGAACATCTTCGGCGAGTTCTGCGCATCTCTTCGTGAGCGCCGGCTCCTGATATCGAAGCTGTGTTGCAATTGCAAGCCTGCTCCACGTCCACCAATCAATCGATTGTCCAGTAACCTCTTGCCATGCGATAGGCTGAACAAGTGCTTCCGTGTTTTCTCTTAAGTAAGCAACTTCCGAATCAGCGAAAGAGATGTGTGCCTCAATGACAATCGGCTGACTTTGGTCTCGAAACAGCTTCTGAACACTCGATCTATCTTGCAGACTTACGGCAAACTCGCCAAACCATTGATGGTATTCATTAGCTAGATATCCACCGTAGACAGATTTCAGCAATCGAATGGCATCGAAGATGCAGGACTTTCCTGAGCCATTTTGCCCGGCCACGACGACGAAATCATTAATGTCGTCGATCTCAAACTTCTTGACCGCACGGAGGTTGGAAACGGAAAAACTATTAAATCTCACCTTGCACCTTTCATGCCACGCCGCCTGAGCTGTAAGTCGCCGCAGGCTGACGTGCCGTAACGCTCTTTGTGGAAAGTATTCATGATCGTGACCTTGGGAATTTGATAACAAGACCAAGGTCAACGCCGTGACTCAGTGCCAGTGGATAGAGCAGGCCCATGAGAGGTCCGGCGCAGGGCGACTCGCTGTGCCAAGGCGATCTACCCGGGTGAGTTAGAGGCGTCGTAGGCTGCGCGGCGTGGCTGACGAGCATGGGTCGTGGAAGACGTTCGGTGAGCGGCTGGTCTACGACAACCGGTGGGTCAAGGTTGGATTGACGGACGTCGAGGCTCCGAACGGCGAGCGGTGGGACTACCACGTAGTCCACCTCGCGCGGATCGCTATCGCGCTGATCGTGAACGAGCAGGACGAAGCGCTCATGCTTTGGCGCTACCGCTTCGCCACCGAGCAGTGGGGGTATGAGCTGCTCGGAGGCATGGTTGACGATGGCGATGACTCGGCCGGGACAGCGGCCCGGGAGGCGGCCGAGGAGAGCGGCTGGCAGCCGGTCGGCGAACCGGAGCACCTGGTCAGCTTCGAGCCGCTGCCTGGTCAGGTCACGGCGCCGGTCGACGTCTACCTGTGGCGCGCAGCCGAGCACGTCGGCGACCCGACCGACACTGAAGAGGTGGGCCGGGTGGAGTGGGTGCCGCTGTCCCGCGTGAACGAGCTTGCTCAGCGGCAGGAGCTGCTTGGGTCCGGCACGCTGGTGGCGCTGCTCTACTTCCTGAACTCACGCCGTGCGTGAGTCGCCGGGCAGCACGAGCCGTTCAAGTCGGCGACGGAGCCGCACGGACCCGACCTGGGAGATGATCCGCCGGGCCTGCTGCGCGTAGGTCCGGGCGGCTTCCCGATCTCCGCCCACGCTGTGGGCAAGCGCGAGGTCGACGTACACGGCCGCGCTCGCGCGGACGAACGACGACTGTGCGCCGTCGACCAGCGTTTCGAGATGGTCGATCGCTTCCGGTGCGCCGAGGTGCACGAGCGCGTTGCCGCGCCATCGGTCCAGGTGGGTGCCGCCGAGGAAGAGGAACGGCAGTTCGGGGTGGACGACCTCGGATGGTCGCAGGGTGTCCGCTTCGTCGAACGCGCGTAGTGCGTCGTCGCGGTATCCGGCTACGGCGTGGCCTTCTCCCTCGGCGGCTGCGAGCCACGCGCGCAGCAGGCGCGGCGCGTGCTCGCCGATCGACCGCGCTTCGGCGAACAGGGCTAGCGCGTCTTCGACGTTGCCCGCGTCGACCAGCACGAACGCCTGTTCAGCCGTGGCGTGGGCGAGCAGCGCCGCCGACCCGGATTCCAGCGCGGCGGACTTCGCGCGTTCGTAGTGGGTCCATGCCTGGCTGAGTGAGCCGATGTCCAGGGAGTTCCACCCGGCGAGGGTGGACGCTTCGACGAGAACGCCGGCCAGCGGTGCCCGGTCGCGGCGCAACAGCGTGTGCCGGAGTCGGTCTTCGACCTCGGTGATCTGGCCGCGCAGCCGTTCCAGCCGCGCGGCGGAGCCGAACCGGCGGTCGGCGTGGCGGACGCCGTCGACCTCTCGGCGGAACAGCGCGATGGTCTCGGCATCGACACGTCGGGCGATGACGAGCCGTTCGGCCAGCTCATCGCCGATGGCGGGCTGGTCGGGCGGGAACCCGAGTTCGTCGTCGGTTCGGCCGTAGATCTCGCGTAGAACGGCGCGCATCGCGGGTTCCGGCGTGATGTGGCCGTTCTCCCAGCGGGATATCTCGGTCTTCCGGCTTGCGATCGGACGTTCCGAGAGTCCGTGTGCCGGAGCGCGGGCATTGATTGCCCGCGCGAGCTTTTCCTGGCTCCACCCGAGCGCGTTCCGTGCCGCTTGCAGGAGGCTTGTTGACGTCATGCGCCGCCACCCTGATAACGGCCTCTACCTGCGGAAATAACAGGAGTTAACACGGGCTGTGTCATCTGCTGCCAGCTCCCGGGCGGCGCGGAAATGCCGTTTCTTAGTGGCATGACACACGACACGAACTTCTCCCGAGCGGCCACCGTGGCCGACCGGGAAATCGGATCCAAGCTAGGCGCTGGGATTCCTGTCACGGCGTACCAACTCGGCGATATCGGTCGTCAGGTCGGCGAGCTGCTCGGTGATCTGCGACAGCCGCTGCTCGATGACGGCCAGCCGCGCGGACACGGCGTCTTCCATGTCTTCGCGGGGCTGGCCGAGGGCCGGCGGGATGCGGCCGTGCAGTACGGCGAGCAGGTGCTGCGGGTGGAGGCCGAGCGCGACGGCCAGGGCCTCAAGGGTGCGGTCGCTGCGCTTGCGCTCCACGGTGTGGTTCTGGATTTCGCGGACGATCGCTTGGGAGACCTGCGAGCGTTCGGCCAGCTCGCGTTGCTTCCATCCGAGCTCGTTCACGCGCTCGTTGATGGTCTTCGCGACCGCCGCCCAGTCTTCCGACACCCATTCCTCCGTGGTCCGCCTCAGCGCCGAGATTAGCGCTTAACGGATTCCGCGGCGCCGAGATCGACGCCGCGTCGCGCATTCGGGCCATTCTCATGTCTTCATGCGACTAAATCAGCTTTCTTTTTCAGCTCAAATCAGCTGAACGACTTTAAGGGCTTACTTCAATGCAGAAGAACATTCCTGACGCCGGTGGTCCGGCGTTCTACTCACTGGCCGACGCCGCGTGGCTTCTCGGTGTCGACCGCAACGAGATCCATCGCGCTATCCGGGTCGGTTCGCTGCGCGCAGAGCGGCGCCGCTCCCGGCTCGTCATCTCGGCCGCCGAGCTGCGGCGCGTGCTCGA
Source organism: Amycolatopsis sp. NPDC051106 (assembly GCF_040682775.1). Taxonomy (NCBI): domain Bacteria; kingdom Bacillati; phylum Actinomycetota; class Actinomycetes; order Pseudonocardiales; family Pseudonocardiaceae; genus Amycolatopsis; species Amycolatopsis sp. NPDC051106. The sequence continues at coordinate 8,580 of NZ_JBFBBQ010000027.1, forward strand.
CGGGGGTGCGCGATGACCGAACACGACTATGAGGAGATGGCCGCTCGGCTCGACCAGTACGCCGACGTGCCGAACGACGTGCTCACGAACCTGGTGACCAAGGACGGTCTGTGTTTCTGGGCGTTCGACCGGGCCGACATGCCCGAACTGACCGGGGATGACCCGCCGGATCGGGAGCTGGCTGCTCGGCTGTGCGCGGGCTGCCCGGTGATCGATGAGTGCCTTGAACTCGACCTGCGCACCGCCGGGCGGGACACGCTCGGAGTCTGGGGTGCGCTGCCGGACACCGCCCGGCACGCGCTCTACCCGGTGTGGCTGCAGCGCCGGGGAGGTGTGGCGCGATGACGCTCACCCTCACGCCGACACAGATCCTCGCCGGGGCCGGTGTCCTGTTCGCGCTGTTCGTGGTGTGGCGATTCGGCGCGCGGAAGGCACGCCGGGCGGCTGATGCGACGCGAGCAGGCGCGCGGGCGGTGTCGCTGGCCGGGCGGGTGCTGTTCACGGGCGCGGCGTTCATGGGCGTTCAGTGGCTGGTGATCACGCACCCGGGTAACCCGACGCTGCTGCTCGTGGTGCTGGGCCTGCCGGACCTGATTGCCGCGTTCGTCCTGACGCGTGCCCTGACGGTCACGTCGCTGGACACCACGCGCCGGGGTGGTGGTCGCCGATGACCACGACCGATCGGAAGCAGGGAGGGATGGCCACCGTTCGGCGGCTGCCCGCCCCGGCCGTGCCGAGCCGGGCGCAGCGGCTGGCCGAGGATGCAGCCGAGGCTGCCGACGTCCGCCGCTGGCAGACCCACCCGGACGTCGTGGCCTTGCAGGTCGAGCGGGTCCGCACGCAGGTGGACCGGCTGTGCTGGGCCGGGATCATCCTGGGCTTGGCGTTCACCACGGCCAACGTCCAGTGGTTCGCCGCGTCCGGTGCCGCGTTCGGGTCACTGCCGTGGTTGACGGCGTGGCTGCTCGATCCGACGGTGTGCCTGGTCCTGCTCGCGATCCTGCGGGCGGAGCAGGTGACCGCGCGGTATCAGGTTCGGACCGGGCGGTGGGTCCGGGCGGCGAAGTGGCTCACGCTGGCCGCCACGTACGTCATGAACACCTGGTCGTCGTGGGCGGCCGGGTCGCCGGCCGGGGTGGTGCTGCACTCGGTGCCACCGCTGGTCGTGTTCGTGGCCGCCGAAGCGGTCACCGACCTGCGCGACAAGCTCACCGACGCCGTGCACGTCGCGTTCACGACCGCCACGAACCCGGCGGGCGGTCATGAACCGGTCGCGTCGCGTCGTGAGCGGCCGACCAAGCGACGGCGGTGGTTCGCCGACTACCTCGCCGACGCTCGGCGAGCCTGGTCACCCGACATCGTCGTGACCCCGGCATGGGTGCGAGAGGTCACCGGCTGCTCGCGCGGCCTGTCCTCCCGGCTCGCAGCCGCCCTCGCCACCGAAGTAAGCGAAGGGGCCCGCGATGAGCACTGAACCGGAAGGTGGTGCGCTGGCCCGGACGGGCTCGCGGGAAGTCGAGCACGTCGGACCGGTGCTCGACGGCGAGTTGATCGACGACACGTTGCCGCAGCCGCGTCACCGGACCATGCGACGCCGATTCGCGCGGTGGTGGCACCGCTCGTCCCGGGTGCCGCTGTGGCTAAAGAGCAAGCCGCAGGCCGTTCAAGCCGCCAAGGACGGCGTGGTCTGGGTGCTCAAGTCGCCGTGGCGGTACCTCGGCGCGGTGGTGCGGGGTGTCGTCGTCGGCGCGCGGTGGTGGCGAGGCTGGCTGAAGGTGCGGGACTACCGCACGGCGGCGGAGGAGTCAGACAAGCTCGCCGACAAGTTCACCGAGATCCGCGAACTCACCCTCTTCCGGTGGAAGGTCACCGGCGCCGTGCTCGCCGTCCTGGCGCTGGCAGTCGCCGTGGTGGATCTCCTGTACGGCAACGATCCACTCTGGATCGCCGGTGGCGTCGCGTCGGTCGCGCTGGCGATCCTTGGGCGCCGCAAAGACGGAAGCCCTGGGAGGAAACCCGCACTCGCCGGGCCGCGCACACTTACCTGGACGATGGACCCGCAAGTCCTGGTGGACGCGTTCCGGGACGCGAAGCTGATCGGCAAGGACGAGTCCTTGCGGTTGGTCGAGCGGGCTACGCGGGTCGGCGACGGATGGGCGATCACGGTCGATCTCCCGGCGACCCGCAAGGCCGCCGACGTGGTGAAGAACCGGGACGCGCTCGCGTCGGCGCTGGCGGTCGATGAGGTGCAGCTCATCGTGGAACGGGTCCGGGGCAACGGCGGGCACGCCGGGCGGGTGTCGATGTGGGTGGCCGATGAGGACCCCTACAGCAAGCCGCCGGTCCGGACGCCGCTGCTAGCGGTATCGCGCTGGGATGCGTGGCGACCGGTGCCGTTCGGCCGGGACGCCCGGGACCGGCGGATTGACCTGCCGCTGGTGTGGACGTCGCTGCTCGTGGGTGCGATCCCTCGGCAGGGGAAGACGTTCGCCGCGAGGCTCGCGGCCGCCGGGCTGATCCTGGACGCCTGGGTGCGGCTGTACGTGGCGGACTTCAAGGCCGGGAAGGACTGGGACGCCGCCGGCCAGGTCGCGCACCGGTTCATGTCCGGCGACGAACCCGAGCACGTCCTCACGTTGGTGGACTGGCTGGTCGAGCTGGTCGGCGAGGTTCAGGGCCGGTTCCGACGTATGCGGGATCTGGACGACCTGACCTGTCCCGAGTCGAAGGTCACCCCGGATATGTCTCGGGACAAGAGCCTGAATATGCCAATCACGGCGGTGTTCATCGATGAGGTGCAGGTGCCGTTGGAGGACCGGACGCCCGTGGTGGTGCAGGGGAAGAAGGTTCCGGCGGGTGAGTACGTCGGCGAGCTGCTGACGTGGCTGGCGAAGAAGGGACCGGCGGCCGGGATCGTGCTCGTGCTCGCCACGCAGCGACCGGACTCGAAAACGATCCCATCCGGGCTGCGCGCGGTGCTCGGGTCGCGGTTCGCGCTGCGGGTGATGGACTGGCGCGACTCCAACATCGTGCTCGGCGAGCAGATGAACACGCGAGGGTTCGACTCATCCCGGCTGCTGCCCTCTCACAAGGGCGTCGGCATCCTGCGGCCGGACGGGGACACCGCCGCCGGCGCGGACGTACTCGCCACCACGGTCCGGACCTACTACATGCCGAACGAGGACTGGCAGACCATCTGCCAGCAAGGCCGGGCGCTCCGCGAGGCTGCCGGAACGCTCAGCGGGCACGCCGCAGGACAGGACGCCATGCCGACTCTTGACCACGCGGCCGCAGCCCACGCCATCGGCACACGTGCCGTACCCACTTCGGAACCGGCCGGACTGGGCGAGCTACCGGAACCGCTGGCATCGGTGATCGACTACCTCGGCGACGACGCGGACGAACGCGAGTTCATCCCAAGCGCCGAACTTGTCGACGCGCTCGCTGTCGAACCGACCGCGTTCGGCCGTTCGATGGGCGAGCTGGGCTGTCGCCCGACGCGCGACTACGTCCCCGCCGAGGACGGCGGGACCAAACGCGTGCGCGGCTACCTCACGGCCGACCTACGTGCGGCCGTCGACCGGGTCCTTGACGAGGCCAGCCGGAATACGGCGAACGGTGGCGAGGTGGGCGCGGATGACGGCTGACCGGGCCCCAAGCACCACCGAACAGCCCGCAGCCGAACAACTCGCAAAGGAAGAGCATGCCGAGCCGATCGACCCGGAAGGTCTGGAGTACTGGCGCCGGGCGTGCGCCGCCTTGCCGCCCATGACCGAGGACGAAATCGAGAGACTCGCCGTCGTGCATCGCCGGATCGATCAGCGTCGCACCGCATGAAGGCCTGCGTAAGGTACTCATAGACCTTGCCCTTGAGATCCGAGATCGCCTGGGACGGTACGGCCGCCGCCAACTCCCTTAGGCACGAAAGACCTCCATGGGCGTTAGCCCATGGAGGTCGGAAAGCTCATCGAGCTTAGATGATCGGCTAGCGGGGAAGCTTCCGACCTGTGGTTACATCCGAACCGGGGGCGACGTTCACATCGTTGCCGTGCTCAACGTAGTGATGCACCGACAACGGCCCCAGGGACCAGTCAACCGGCGTGAGCACCATCATCAAGAAGAACACCATCATCAGAAACGCGGCTCGGAACGTAGCGCCCCAAGTGCCGAGGATGGCGCCAACGCCGACTGCCACGGCGTTCGCCACGACGTCGGCCGCTTGCCTTGTCCTGGACTGCCGGTCGTCAACCAATGGTTGTCGGTCATCCGACTTTGGTGTTGCGTAGGTCCCAGAAGGTCGCGATACAGCCCGGTGGCGTCGTAGCATCACGATGTCACATCCAATCGTCTGGTTGCTGTGAAGGGCGAACAGGTGGAGATGCGACTCGGCGGCTCCCTCTGCCAGGAGGGGGCCGCTTTTTCTGAGTTCGTCAGATGCGCCGCTGCAACCAAGAGTAGAGCCAGCGCCCGGCAACTACCGAGAGTCTTCCTGTGCGATCCCTCACCTAATCGTTAAGGGAATCGATTCAGACGTCACTCAATCGGTGCCTCTTCCGAAAATCTTCCGGTATGCATTGCTAAGCAAGTTATCGCCGCGTCATCTACTGGCGAGTTTTCAACCACCTAGCTGCACACGGGGTATAACTCAGCGTTATCTCGGCGCCCATGTTGGGGGACTGTCGCGCCGGCGCAAGCGGCGGTTAGTCCACCGGGCGATGCCAACAGTCGCGCTGTCCTGCGTTCGCGCATTCAACTAGCGATGTTCACTCTCGGGATCGACTAACCGCAGACGTTCCCGCTTGAAGGCGCGTGTCCCCGTCCGACCGGACGGATCCAGGAAAAGTAGAGCCTTGCCAAGCGCCGATGACAGCATGGCCCGCTTTTCATAGACGTTGCCGTCGTCCCACTGGCTTGCGATCTCGGCCGGATCCTGGGCTCTCGTCGGACCATCAGGCTTGCCGCCGGAGAGCGTCTCCCGTTCCGCGCGCAGCCGGGCGAGATCGGCAGCAAGAGGCTGGTTCGCGTGGTCGAACGCGTCCAAGGTGATCTCGCGTCGTCCTAACCGCTCGGACAATGCGTTCTGGATCTTCTCGCACTCGGCGATCTCCGCGCGTACCTCGGCGAGCCGGTCGGCGACGCGCGCCCTAGCCGCAGCGACCGCCGAAGCGTGACGCGGATCGGATTGCCGCGCGATCACGATCAGCCGCAGTTCGGCGTCCACCGCGCGCCGGTCTCCGTAGACCTTGCCGCACCCACGCCGTTGCTTGTTGCAGAAATACACCGCGCGCCGCTCGCCAGTGTCCTTGTATACCGTGTCCTTGCGGCTTGCCGACAGCTTCATCTCGCAGCGGCCACACCGCAGGATGCCGGTCCCGACGTAGCTTTCGCCGACAACCCGTCCTCGCCGCCGAGCGGCATACATCGCTCGCAGCCGCGCGAACTTGTCCGGGTCCACAATCGGCTCGCCCTCGATCCTGCCGACCAACTTACCGTCATGCTCAATCAGCCCGGCATTCGTTGGCCGCAGCAAAACGGACCTGACGGTGACAGCGATCCACTCGCGGCCCAATGCCGTCCGTAGCCCTGCTTCATTCCACTCGTTGGCGAGTGTGCCCTGCCCGATCCCCACCAACTGTGCGTCGGTGCCGTCCCGCAACGCGGCTCGCTCCCGCTCGACCAGTTCGGCGGGAACGTCGGGCCGGTCGTTGTCCGTCTCTTCGGAGCCTGGCACCCACGTCATGTCCTTACCCGGCCACCCGAACCGGCGCGGACCTCCTAGGTGACCGATGCCCTGTTCACGCTTGGTGGCGAACCGGCGCTTGATCCGCCGGGACGTGTCATCGGATGAACGGGCCGCGTGCGCGACCTCGATCCGCAGGATGAACCGGTCGTCCGGGTTGGCCAAGTCTCGCTCGCCGTGCGCCGAGTAGACCTTGAATCCGCGCTCGCCCAGCTCGATCAACTTTTCCAGGTCGCGCGGCTGCCGGAACAGGCGGTCGGTGTGCCAGACCACGATCCCGTCCGACTCGCCCGACTCGACCCGTTCCAGCAGCCGCTCCCACCCGGCGCGGCGGACGCTGCGCTTCCATGCCGAGAGCCCGTCCTTCAACTCCTCGCCGAGGGTCGCGCCGACCCGCTCGATCACCTTCCGGTTGTCGGCCCATTGGGTCTCGATTTTCTCCAACTCGCCGGTCTCTGGCACCCGCGACAACCGACCGTAGGAGTCCAGGACAATCGGCTGGCCAGCGCGTTGACCTGCGTTAACATCCGGTGTGATCGCCATATAGCGAGGTTATGTCAGCAAATGAGACCTCGCCAAGGCCACATTGGGGCGCTCTGAGCCGGGGTCAGGACTTGAGGTCCGGGAAGTCCTCCTCACGGAACTCCGTGCCCGCGCCGCGCGCCGGATCGCTCTCGCGCCCGCGTAGCTCGACGCGGCGGATCTTGCCCGAGATCGTCTTGGGCAGCTCCGCGAACTCGAGCCGGCGGATCCGCTTGTACGGCGCCAGGTGCTCGCGGCAGTACGCGAGGATCGCCTTCGCCGTCTCCGGGGTCGGCTCGTGGCCGGCGGCCAGCACGACGTACGCCTTGGGCACCGCGAGCCGGATCGGGTCCGGCGCCGGGACCACCGCCGCCTCGGCCACCGCCTCGTGCTCGATCAGCACGCTCTCCAGCTCGAACGGCGAGATCCGGTAGTCCGACGCCTTGAACACGTCGTCCGTGCGCCCGACGTAGGTGATGTAGCCGCGCTCGTCGACCGAACCGACGTCACCCGTGTGGTAGAAACCGCCGCTGAACGCCGCCGACGTGCGCTCGTCGTCGCCGGTGTAGCCGGTCATCAGGCCCACCGGGCGGTGCTGGAGGTCGAGGCAGATCTCGCCCTCCGACGCCCGTTCGCCGCTGACCGGGTCGACCAGTGCCACCACGAACCCGGGCAGCGGGCGGCCCATCGAGCCGGGCACGACGTCCTGGCCGGGCGTGTTCGCGATCTGGACGCTGCTCTCGGTCTGGCCGAAGCCGTCGCGGATGGTGACTCCCCACGACTTCCGGACCTGCTCGATCACCTCGGGGTTGAGCGGCTCCCCCGCCCCGACGACCTTCTTCGGCGGCGTCTTCAGCGCCGTCAGGTCCGCTTGGATCAGCATCCGCCACACCGTCGGCGGCGCGCAGAAGCTCGTGACGCCGCACCGGTCCATCTGGGCCATCAGCGCGTTCGCGTCGAACCGCTGGTAGTTGTAGAGGAACACCGTCGCTTCGGCGTTGAACGGGGCGAAGAAGTTGCTCCACGCGTGTTTCGCCCAGCCGGGCGAGGAGATGTTCAGGTGGACGTCACCCGGCTCCAGCCCGATCCAGTACATCGTGGACAGGTGGCCTACCGGGTACGAGACGTGCGTGTGCTGCACCAGTTTCGGCTTCGCCGTCGTGCCGGAGGTGAAGTAGAGCAGCAGCGGGTCGGCGGCCTTCGTCGGGCCGTCCGGGGCGAACTCCGGCGACTGGGCGAACGCCTCCGAGTACGGCCGCCAGCCCTCGACCGGCTCCCCCACCGCGATCCGCGTGTAGCCGCCCTCGACGTCCGCGAACTTCTCCGCGTCCACCGAGCGGACCACGACGTGCTTGGCCGCGCCGCGTTCCACGCGGTCGGTCAGGTCGGCCGGCCCGAGAAGGGTGGACGCCGGGATGATCACGGCGCCGAGCTTGATCGCGGCGAGGATGGTCTCCCACAGTTCGCCCTGGTTGCCCAGCATGAGGATCAGCCGGTCGCCGCGGCGGACGCCGAGGCTCCGCAGCCAGTTCGCCACCTGGTTGGACCGGCCGGACAGCTCCGGGTAGGTCCAGCGGTTCTCGGTGCCGTCCTCCTCGACGATCCACAGCGCGGACCGTTCGGCGTTGTCCGGGTCGTGCGCGACGACGTCGAACCAGTCGATCGCCCAGTTGAACTCGTCGAACTCCGGCCACGCGAAGCCGCGGTAGGCCGTGTCGTAGTCCTCGCGGTGGGTCTGCAGGTAGTCCCGCGCCACGCGGAACGCGTGGTGGACTTCCGAAGCGCCGTTGCTCACCCTGCTGCCTCCTTGCCTATTCGCCCTTGAACTCCGGCTTCCGGCGCTCCATAAAGGCCTGGACCGCTTCGCCGAGGTCCTTGCTGGGCAGGAACGCCGAATTCCACGCCGCGACGTACCGGAGGCCGTCGGCGACCTGGCGCTCGGTGTTCGCCGCCAGTACCTGCTTCGTACCCTGCACCACGAGCGGCGGGTTCGCAGCGATCTCCCCGGCGAGTTCCCGCGCGGCCTTCAGCAGCGCGTCCTGGTCGGCGTGGACGTCGTTGACGAGGCCGATCTTCTCGGCTCGCGCGGCGTCGATGTCCTTGCCGGTCAGGGCGAGCTCGCGCAGGTGGCCTTCGCCGATGATCGAGGCGAGCCGCTGGAGGCTGCCGAGGTCGGCCACGATGGCGACGCGCACCTCGCGGACGCTGAACTTGGCGTCGGCGCTGGCCAGGCGGATGTCGGCGGCCGCGACCACGTCGACCCCGCCGCCGATGCACCAGCCCGAAACGGCCGCGATGACCGGTTTGCGGCAGTCCGCGATCGAGCTGACCGCCGCCTGCAGCGACCGGACCTGGTCGAGGAACGCCGTCCGCGGCCCGGCCAGGTTGTCCCCGCCCAGCATCGGTGCCCAGTCGCCCATCATCGCCGGCAGGTCGAGACCGTAGGAGAAGTGCACCCCGCTGCCGGTCAGCACCACGGCCCTGACCTGCGGGTCGGCGTCCAGCGTGCGGAAGACCAGCGGCAGCTCGCGCCAGAAGTCCGGCCCCATCGCGTTGCCCTTCGACGGGCCGAGGAGCGTCACTTCGGCCACGGGGCCGTCGACGTCGACCTTCAGGGAGACGAGGTCGGGCAGACTGTCAGCAGTAGCGGTCATGGGGTCATCTTGACCCATGCCCGCGACGAGCTGCCATTGGCGCGTTGTCAATTGATGCCATGGTCACTGTGCCAAGGTGATCAGGGGATGTTTTCCTGGACGTAGGTGACCGCGACACGGGGAGGACGGTGGGACATGAGCCCGGCGAGCAGCGCGACCCTGATCGAGCCGGAGCCCGCGGCCGCGCCCGCCCGGCGCGAGTCCCGCCCGATCGAGCTGACCGGCTCCTTCGACCACGAGGGCCACCGGCTCTGGTACACGGAGTTCGGCAGCGGCGACCGGGTCGTCGTCCTCACCCACGGCATCATGCTGACCCGCCGGATGCACGCCCCGCTCGCGCGGCGGCTGGCCCGGGCGGGGTTCCGGGTGGTCACGCTCGACCTGCTGGGCCACGGTGACTCCGACCGGCCGACCGAGTCGTGGCTCTACTCGATGCCCTCGTTCGCCGAGCAGACCCTGGCGCTGCTCGACCACCTCGAGGTCGGCACCGCCGTGATCGGCGGGACGTCGCTCGGGGCGAACGTCTCCCTCGAGGTCGCGGTGCAGGCTCCGGAACGGGCCCGCGGGCTGATCGTCGAGATGCCGGTGCTGGACAACGCGATCGTCGCGGGCCTGATCACGTTCGCGCCGCTGCTGATGGCAGCCCGGTTCCTGCCGGTGACGGTCCAGGCGGTGGCGCTGGCGGCGTCCCTGGTCCCGCACGGCAACCAGTGGGTCGACGTCGTCACGGACACGCTGTCCCAGCGGCCGGCGCCGATGGCGGCGCTGCTGCACGGGGTGCTGTTCGGCCGGATCGCGCCGCCGAAGTCGGTGCGCCGCAAGATCGCGACGCGGACACTGGTGATCGGCCACCAGGGCGACCCGATCCACCCGTTCGGCGACGCGGACACCCTGGCGGTCGACATGCCGGCCGCGGAGTTCGTCCAGGCGCGCAGCCCGGTCGAGCTGCGCCTCGACCCGACCCGGCTGTCGGACGCGATCCGCGATTTCGCCGCGAGCTGCTACGAAGACTGAGATGCTCCGCCCGTGCCTTTGGTGTGGGTGACCGGCAACTCCGGGACCGGCAAGTCGGCGGTTTGCGCGTTCTTGAAGAGCCGGGGGAAGCTCGCGGTCGACGCGGACTGGGAAGGCTACAACCACTGGGTGGACCGGACGAGCGGACAGGTGGTCGCCGATCCCCCTGATCCGGTGCCGGCGGGCTGGCTCGACCGCTTCGGGTGGGAGACCAGCCGCGCCGAGGTCGAGGCCCTCGCGGCGAGAGCTCGCGAGGACATCGCGTTCTTCTGTGGATCCGCCGAGAACGACGCGGACCTGCTGGACCTCTTCGACCTCGTGGTCTGCCTGACGGTCGACGACGACACGCTCCGGGACCGGCTCCTGACCCGCACGTCGAACTCCTTCGGCAAGCACCCGGAGGAGCTGGCGGCGGCCCTCGAAGCCAATGCGGGTGCCGAGGCCGCCTACCGGCAAATCGGAGCGACGATCGTCGTTGACGGTCGCCGCCCGCTCGCCGAAGTCGCCGACGCGATCCTGGCCGCCGCCGGCCGGCTGTCCCCTACGCGGGCCGAACCGGGGCCAGGCCGGCCACCGGGCCGATCACGATGATCGCCGGCGGCCGGACGCCCGAGGCCGCCGCTTCGGTGACCACCGTGTCCAGAGTGGACCGGAGGGTGCGCTGGGTGCGCATCGTGCCGTCCTCGACGATGGCCACCGGGGTGTCCGCCGGGCGGCCGCCGTCCAGCAGCGCCTTCGCGAACTGCGGCAGCCGCTCCACGCCCATCATCAGCACGATCGTCCCCCGCAGGCGGGCCAGCAGCTCCCAGTCGACCAGGGACCGGTCGTCGCCCGGCGCGACGTGGCCGGAGACCACCACGACCTCGTGCGCGACGCCGCGGTGGGTCACCGGGACGTCCGCCACCGCGGGGACCGCGAACGCGCTCGTGATGCCCGGGACCATCGTCACCGGGACGCCCGCCTCGGCGCAGGCCAGCACCTCTTCGAAGCCGCGGCCGAACAGGTACGGGTCGCCGCCCTTGAGCCGGACGACGAACTTGCCTTCCTTGGCCTTCTCGATCAGCGTGCTGTTGATGACGTCCTGGCTGGCCGCGCGGCCGTAGGGGATCTTGGCCGCGTCGACGATCTCGACCTCGGGGGCGAGCTCGTCGAGCAGCTCGCGCGGCGCCAGCCGGTCGACGACCACGACGTCCGCGCGCGAGAGCAGCCGGCGGCCGCGGACGGTGATCAGCTCGGGATCGCCGGGACCGCCGCCGACCAGCGCGACGCCGGGGAGGCTGCCCTCGGGGTGCGGCTGCCGGCCGTCCTCGATCGTGCCGTTGTGCAGGCCGTCGAGCATCGAGTCGCGGACCGCGGCCGAGCGCAGCGGCTCGCCACCGGAGAGGACGCCGAACAGCAGCCCGCCGTGGCGGCCGGACGCCGGGGTCACCGCGGAACCCGATTCGCCTTCGTCGGCGCGGACGCAGAAGACCCGCTCGCGCTCGGCCTCGGCGCAGATCGCCGCGTTCACGTCGGGGTCGTTCGTGCAGGCCAGCGCGTACCAAGCGTCGCGGAGGTCACCCTCGGTGTAGCGGCGCCGGTGCCAGACCAGCTCGCCCGCGTCCACCATCCCCTGCACCGACGGCGTCGTGTGCGGCGACACCAGTTCGACGCGGGCACCCGCGCCGATGAGCCGGGGCAGCCGCCGCTGGGCGACCGAGCCGCCGCCGAACAGCACGACGCGGCGGCCCGTGAGCTGAAGGCCGGAGAGGTAGTGCGGGTCGTCCATGGGCGGGAGTTTATTAACGCCCGGGCTTCGCACCAGCCGGGCGTGCGGAGTGTCACCGTTCGAGCAGCCCAACAGGTCCGTGTTGCCGAACATCTTCGCCGTGTCGAGCGCCGACAGCTGTCCCGCGCCCGGATCGGCGCCGCCGTCGAGCAGCGCGCGGACGACGTCCGGCTCGTTCTTGAAGACCGCGCCGGCGAGCGGGCTCTGGCCACGGTCGTTCTCGCGGTTCGGGTCGGCGCCGCGCTCGATCAGCGCGGCCACTGTGGCGGCGTGGCCACCGGTGAGTTTCTCACGAAACCCGGAACACCGGCCCGCGCGCCACGAACGGGAGCCGGGCGCCCCGCGGGACGAGGTACGCGTGCTCACGCCGGGGGCGCACGTGGTCGCACTGGGCGTCCGTGATGATCAGGATGGGCCCGTCCGCGGGGAAGTCCGGCGCCCGCTGCAGCAGGTCGACGCCGGGCTGCAGGATCGTGCCGCCCCGGCCGCGGACCTTCACCCGGCCCGCGATGTCCTCCACCGCCAGGTACCCCGCGTCGTACGCGACCGCGTCGCAGAACACCACCCGGGCCGCCGGAACGTCGCGGGCCATCGCGTACGACGCGATCGCGCCCAGCGCCTTGCCCAGCAGCTCGGCGTTCATCGAGCCGGACGTGTCGAGCACGACGCCGAAGGTGTCGCGCCGGTCCAGGCGCTCGGGGCGGACGCGGCCCGGGCGCGGGACGTCCGGCGTCGACGACTGGCGGCGCGACGCCCGCGCGTAGCTGCGCACCGGCAGCTCGACACGGACGTGCTCGTCGAACCAGCGGGCGAGCTGCGCGTCCCACGGCAACGGCGGGTGGTCCAGGGCCCGGATCTCCTGCTCGAGCCCGGCCGGCAGCAGCCCGCGGCCCTGGTTGTGGTGGTAGGTCAGGCCCTGGGTGAGCGCGCGGCGGTAGAACTCGTCGAGGTCGACGCCCTGGACGCGGTCCGTCCACGGCGTCGGCCGCGGCTCGGCGCGCCGCGAGGACCGGCGCTGCGTCGCCTCGGGCTGCGAGAGCCAGTCGCCCAGCACGTCTCCCGCTTCGCGGCCGCCCAGGGTGAGCAGCTTGCGGCTGCGCCGGAGGTCCGTGGTCAACGTGTCGTACACCGACTCGGCGGACAGGCCGGTGAGCTGCGGGTCGTGCAGCGAGCCCTCGGGCAGCTCGCCGACGGCCATCGTGACCAGCCAGCCGTTGATCACGTAGTCGCAGGCGACGTTCCATAGGTACGGGTCGCGGCCGAGCGCGCGGCGGTCGTGGCCCAGCGCGGCGTGCAGCATCTCGTGGGCGAGCACGAACCGCCATTCCTCGGCGGTCAGCGCCGCGTGCGGGTTGACGTAGATCTCGCCGTGCCCGGCGTCGACCGCCGCCAGGGCGATGTCCCAGGCCCGGACGACCTCGGCGTCGGCGATCAGGGTGAAGCCCGCGGCCATCGCGCCGAGCAGCGGGAACGACGAGACGAACCAAGCCAGGGCGCGGTCCCACTCCCCCAGCGCCCGCCGGTGGCGAGTCTGGCCGCGCGCGTCCGCGGCGCGTTCCATCGCCTCGGTGGCCGACACGATCAGGCCGCGGGCGAACCGCTCGGTCCACTTCTCCGGCTTGCCGTGGTACTGCAGCTGCCAGCCCGAAAGCGGCGGCCCGAGCCGCAGGCACGGCCGCGCGCCGCCGGTGCCGAGCGCCGCGAACGGTGCGGGGACGCCGGTTTCGCGCCACGCGCGGGCCAGTGAGAGTTCGTCGCCGCCCGGCAGTTCCGGGAGCAGCACGGTGGGTTCGCCGACGTGGACCGCTTCGGCGAACCGGTGGACGGCCACGCAGCACGCCGTGCCGTAGGGCGCGTCGATCTCCCGGCCGGGCGTAACGGCCTCGGCGTCGGCCAGCACCTCTTCGTCGAGGTGGCCGAGACCGAGGTGCAGCAGCAGGTGCGCGAAGACCCACGCCCACTCCGCGGGCCCGGCGTCACGAGCTCGGTTGGCCGTGACCACCCCGCGGTCGCTGACGACGGCCCAGCTGCCGACGCCGGTCAGGCTCTCCTTGTCGAGGCTCGCGCCTCGCATCAGGTGGTCGAGGACGGTGTTCTCGCGGGCCAGCGCCCAGCCGTCGTTGATCGCCTTGGCCCGGCGTTCGCGGCGCTTGGCCTCCGCCTTGGCGTTCACGCTCGCGCCGCGACCAGCCGCGGCAGGTCGCGGGCCGCTTCGACCAGGAACCACGACGGCAGCCGCGGGTGGCCGGCTTCGTCGTCGGCGATGACCAGCTGCGCCATCTCCAGGGAGATTTCGGCCAGCTCCACGAGCAGGCTCTTCGCGCGGAACGCGAACTGCCGGACGGCCGCCGATGCGTGCCGCTTGTCCACGGGCAGGTCCTTGACCAGCCGCGCGCGGAACGTCTCGGCGAGGAAGTACAGCAGGTCGCGGTCGCCCGGTTCGGCGGGCCAGCGCACATCACCCTTGAGGATCGCCTCCAGGTCGAAGGCGTGCCGTGCGACCTTCGAGTACCCGCGGAACGCACCTGCGTGCTGGGGCGTGAGCGTGGCGTACGCCAGCAGGGCGATGGTTTCGTCGTCGGCCGCGTCGCCGTAGGAGTGCAGCAGGTCCGAGAGCATGTGCCAGGACCGGGGCGTCGAGAACGGCTCCTCGGTCTTCGGCGGCGGGCTCCACAGGTGGTCCGGCCGCTGGGTCAGGTACTCGACGACCGAGGGGTGGATCCCGTTGCTCGTCGCCCAGGTCAGCCAGTCGCCCGCCGCGGCCCGGAGGTGGACGTGCACCAGGCGGTTGACCAGCGCGGACGCCATCGGGCGTGCGAGGGCCTGGTCGGTGGCGCGGTTGCCGGCGCCGATCACGACCGAGCCGGGCGGCAGCTCGTACGAGCCGATGCGGCGGTCGAGGATGAGCGAGTAGAACGCCTTCTGGACGTCGGGCGCGGCGGCGTTCAGCTCGTCGAGGAACAGGCAGTACGGCTCGTCGCGGGCGATTTGCTCCGGCGGGCAGAACCGGCTGCGGCCGTCGACGATCTGCGGCACGCCGATCAGGTCCTCCGGCGCGAGCTGGGTGCCGAGCAGCGACACGCAATCGAGCCCGAGCGAAGCAGCGAATTCCCTTACCAGGGAGGACTTCCCGATGCCGGGCGCGCCCCAGAGGAACACCGGCCGGACGACGGCGGTGTTCAGCAGGACTTCGGGCAGCTGGGCGGGCGTGACCGTGAGCTGGGCGTGCAAGCGTGGACCTCCTGAGTCAGGACATCCTCCTGCGACGCCCCCTTTCGTGAGCCCCATCATCGCGCGCCCGCCCAGCGTGCGCACCCGAATTTCAGTTCGCGCGCCCCGATGCCGGGTACGGCAGCAGGGCCATCTCGCGCGCGTTCTTGATCGCCGTGGCGACCTGTTTCTGTTGCTGCGGCGTCAATCCCGTCACCCGGCGGGCGCGGATCTTGCCGCGGTCGGAGACGAACTTGCGCAGCAGGTCGACGTCCTTCCAGTCGACCTCGGTGACCTTGTTGGCGCGCAACAGGTTCACCTTGCGCTTGGCGGGACGGTCGCGGTTCGGCTTCGGCATCCGGCTCACCAGCTCGACTTCGCGACGCCGGGCAGCTCGCCGCGGTGCGCGGCTTGGCGCATCTTCACGCGCGACAGCCCGAACTTCCGCAGGTAGCCCCGCGGACGTCCGTCGGCGGCGTCGCGGTTGCGGATGCGCGTCGGGCTCGCGTCGCGCGGCAGCTTCTGCAGCGCGACGACCGCTTCGCCCTTCTCCTCCGGCGATGACGACGGCGAGGCGATGACGGCCTTCAGCGCGCGCCGGCGGTCGACGTACCGCGCCGCGATCACCTTCCGCTGCTCGTTCTTCGCGATCTTGGACTTCTTGGCCATCAGCGCTCTTCCTTGAACTCGACGTGCTTGCGCGCGACCGGGTCGTACTTGCGCAGGACCATCCGGTCGGGGTCGTTCCGCCGGTTCTTCTTCGTGACGTACGTGTAGCCGGTGCCCGCGGTCGACCGCAGCTTGATGATCGGCCGGACGTCGGTGCTCTTCGCCATTACAGCTTCACTCCCCTTGCCTTCAGCTCGGCCACGACGGCCTCGATGCCGCGCTTGTCGATCGTCTTCATGCCCTTGACGGAGACGCGCAGGCGCACCCAGCGGCCCTCACTCGGCACGAAGTACCGGCGGTTCTGCAGGTTCGGCTCCCAGCGCCGCGACGTGCGGCGGTGCGAGTGCGAGACCTGCTTGCCGAAGCCCGGCTTGCGGCCGGTGACCTGGCACACGGCGGACACGGACCCTCCCGAGTTGATAGTGGTTGTCGTTTTCATTTACTCTACGCACCGTACCCCGCCCGTATTCCTGGAGCACTCGTGACCCCTCACCCCCGCGTCCCGCTCGTCCTCGTGAGCGGCCTCGCCCCGGGACCGAACGCCGAACTCGCCGAACTGCTGCGCGTCGCCGGGCCCGGCACCGCCGTCGTCCACCACGACCTGCGCGAGATCCACTCCGGCGTGGTCCGCCGCCGGCTCCGGCTGGACCAGCGCGACCAGCTGACCGTGCTGGAGCTGGCGCACGGGTGCGTGTCCTGCACCCTGCGCGAGGACCTGCTTCCCCTGCTGCGGCACCTCGCCGGCATGCCTCAGGTCCGCCGGATCGTCGTCCGGCTCGACGAGGCCATGGAGCCGGAGCCGGTCAGCTGGGCGATCCGGAACGTCCTGGTCGGCGACCACCCGGTCGTCGACGACGTCGACCTCCGCGCGGTGCTCACCGTCGTGGACTGCGCGACCTTCCTCGCCGACGCGACCGGCGACGACGTCCTCGCCGAGCGGAACCTGCAGGCCAGCCCGGAGGACGAGCGGACCGTCGCCCAGGTCGCGCTGTCCCAGGTCGAGTTCGCCGACGTCCTCGTGCTGGCCGGCGCGGCCGGCGACGCGTGGACCGCCGCGAAGGCGTCCGCGGTCCTCGACCGGGTCGCGCCGTCGATCCCGCGGGTCGAACTGTCGCGGATCGACGGGCACAGCGTGCTCGACGCCGTGCCGGAGGACGCCCGCCGCGGCGAGGTCACCGACATGCACGGCGCGCTGCTGCGCGGCGAACCCCCGGTGCACGTCGACTGCGGCATCGGCCTGGTCACCTTCACCGCGCAGCGGCCGTTCCACCCCGAACGGCTCCACGACGCGCTCGACGTGCTGCTCGACGGCGTCGTCCGCACCCGCGGGCGAGCGTGGGTGGCGAGCCAGCCCGACGTCGCGTTCTGGATCGAGTCGGCCGGCGGCGGGCTGGGCATCGGCCACGCCGGGCCGTGGCTCGCGGCGCCGCACGGTCCGGAGTGGACGGACGTCTCCGCCGAGCGCCGCACCCTGGCGTCGCTGCGCTGGCACCCCGTGCACGGCGACCGCGCGCAGGAGCTCGTCGTGGTGACGGACCAGACAACGCCCGACGAGATCGACGCGGCCCTGCGCGGCGCTCTACTCACCGAAGAGGAACTGGCCGCCGGCCCGCAGGTGTGGCAGCGCTACCCCGACCCGTTCGGCGACTGGCACGAAGAGCCGTGCGAGGACACCGAAACCGACCCGGCGCGGCACGACGCGACCGCGGTGAACCGAAAGGAAGACCAGTGAAGAACGGCATCCACCCCGACTACCACCCCGTCGTGTTCAAGGACTCGTCCACCGGCGACGCGTTCCTGACCCGCTCCACCATCACCTCGGACAAGACCGTCGAGTGGTCCGACGGACAGACGTACCCGCTCGTGCTGGTCGACATCAGCTCGTGGTCGCACCCGTTCTGGACCGGCACCCAGCGGATCATGGACAGCGCCGGCCAGGTCGAGAAGTTCCACCGCCGCTACGGGAAGCGGGGCACGCGCTGATGGCCGTCCCGAAGCGCAAGAAGTCGCGCAGCACCACCCGGTCCCGGCGCGCGCAGTGGAAGGCGGCGGTGCCGGACCTGGTGCCGATCAAGGTCGACGGCGAGGTCCAGCTGGTCCCGCGCCGGCTGATGCGGCACTTCCACGCGTGACCGTCCCGGTCACGGTCCTGTCCGGCTTCCTCGGCGCCGGCAAGACGACGCTGCTCAACCGCATCCTCGCCGACCGGTCGGGGACGCGGGTGGCGGTGATCGTCAACGACATGAGCGAGGTCAACATCGACGCGGCGCTCGTGCGCTCGCGGGAGCGTCTCGTCGAGCTGACCAACGGCTGCATCTGCTGCACCCTGCGGGAGGACCTCCTGGAGGAGGTGTCCCGGCTCTGCGCCGAGGGCCGCTTCGACCACGTGCTGATCGAGTCGAGCGGGATCTCCGAGCCGATGCCGGTGGCGGCGACGTTCACCTTCCTCGACTCGGTCGCCCGTCTCGACACGATGGTGACGGTCGTGGACGCGGCGAACTTCGCGCGGGAACTGGCGGCCGGCGACTCCCTCGTGGAGCGCCGGCTGGACCAGTACGAAGACGACGAGCGGACGGTCAGCGACCTGCTGGTGGACCAGGTCGAGTTCGCCGACGTGCTCTTGCTGAACAAGACGGACCTGGTTCCGCCTCCGGAGGTGGACCGCCTGGTGGCGACGCTGCGGCGGCTCAACCCGGCCGCCGACGTCGTCACGGGCAGCTTCGGCGAGGTGCCCCTCGACCGGGTCTTCGGCACCGGCCGGTACGACGCGGTTAAGGCCCGGGAAGCACCGGGCTGGGTCGCCGAGCTGAACGGCGACCACGTGCCGGAGACCGAGGAGTACGGCATCTCCAGCGTGGTCTTCCGCGCCTCGCGGGCGTTCGACCCGGCGGCACTGTGGGACTTCGTCGCCCGGCGGCTGGACTCCGGTGAGTTCGGGACCGTGCTGCGGTCCAAGGGGTTCTTCGCGCTGGCGTCCCGGCCCGGGGTGACCGGCCTGTGGTCCCAGGCGGGGACGGTGGCGCGGTTCGAGCCCCAGGGCGTGGCGGACGAGCCGCGTCAGGAACTGGTGTTCATCGGCGTCGACCTCGCCGGGGAGGCACTGCTGGCCGCGTTGCGCGACTGCCTGGGGGATGCGACCGGAGCGGATCTGTTCCCGGACTGGGGTCGGGCCACGTCCACTGAGCGAAAGGTCCCGGCTCACCCGATAGCGGCCGAACGTCCGAGTTGATCAACCCAGGTTTATCAGCCTAGGTTGACGATCGTGACGGACGAGGAGCTGCTCCAGGCGAGCACCGACCTGCGCGTCGCCCTGGGGCGGCTGATCCGGCGGCTGCGGCAGGGGTACGTCGTCGGCGAGCTGACCCTGCCCGAACGTTCGGTGCTCTCCCGGCTCGACCGCGAGGGTCCGGCCACGCCGGGGTGCCTGGCCGACCTGGAACGCGTCAAACCACAGGCCATGGGGGTCACGCTCGCCGGGCTCGTCGGCCGCGGGCTCGTCGAGCGGCGCAAGGACGACTCCGACGGCCGCAAGGTGCTGATGTCGGTCACCGAGGCCGGGGTCGAGCTGCTCACCGACCGGCGCTCGCGTACGACCCAGCTGATGGCGACCGCGCTGGCCGAGAAGTTCACCGCGGCCGAGCAGCGCGAGCTCGTCACCGCCATCCCGCTGATCGAGCGGCTGGCGGACGAGCTGTGACCGCGCCGCCGGCCACGAGCAGCCGCTACAAGTGGGTCGCCCTCTCCAACACCACGCTCGGCGTGCTGATGTCCGCGCTCGACGGCTCGATCGTCATCATCTCGCTGCCGGCGATCTTCCGCGGCATCGGCCTCGACCCGCTCGCCCCGGGCAACATCGGCTACCTGCTCTGGATGATCCTCGGCTACCTGCTGGTGCAGGCGGTGCTGGTGGTGACGCTCGGGCGGCTCGGCGACATGTTCGGCCGGGTCAAGATGTACAACCTCGGCTTCGTCGTCTTCAGCGCCGCGTCGGTGGCCCTGTCGTTCGACCCGTTTCACGCCGGCGGCGGGGCGCTGTGGCTGATCGGCTGGCGGGTCGTGCAGGCCGTCGGCGGGTCGATGCTGACGGCGAACTCGGCCGCCATCCTGACCGATGCCTTCCCCACCGAACAACGCGGGATGGCGCTCGGCGTCAACCAGATCACCGCGCTGGCCGGGCAGTTCCTCGGCCTGGTCGCCGGCGGGCTGCTCGCCGAGATCGACTGGCGCGCCGTGTTCTGGGTGAGCGTCCCGTTCGGGTTGCTCGGCACGATCTGGTCGATCCGCAGCCTCCGCGAAGTCGGCACGCCGAAGCGCGCGAAGGTCGACTGGGGTGGCAACGTCACCTTCGCCGCCGGGACCGCGGTGCTGCTGGCCGCGATCACCTACGGCATCCAGCCCTACGGCGGCGCCGCGACCGGCTGGGGCAGCCCGTGGGTGCTCGGCGGGATCGGCGCCGGGGTGCTGCTGCTCCTGCTGTTCGGCGTCATCGAGACCCGGGTCGCGGCGCCGATGTTCCAGCTGGGCCTGTTCAAGATCCGCGCGTTCGCCGCGGGCAACGTCGCCGCGTTGCTGACGTCGGTCGCCCGTGGTGGCCTGCAGTTCATGCTCATCATCTGGCTGCAGGGGATCTGGCTGCCCCTGCACGGGTTCGACTACGAGCGGACGCCGCTGTGGGCCGGCATCTACCTGCTGCCGCTCACCGTGGGGTTCCTGATCGCCGGGCCGGTGTCGGGCTACCTGTCCGACCGGTTCGGGGCACGGCTGTTCTCCACCGGCGGGCTGTTGCTGGTCGCGGCGGCGTTCCTCGGGCTCTTGGCGCTGCCGGTGGACTTCCCGTACCCGGCGTTCGCCGCGCTGCTCGTCGTCAGCGGGATCGGGCAGGGCATGTTCTCCGCGCCCAACACCTCGGCGATCATGAGCAGCGTGCCGACCGAGCAGCGCGGGGTGGCGTCCGGGATGCGGGCGACGTTCCAGAACTCGGGGACGTCGTTGTCGATCGGCGTGTTCTTCTCGCTGATGATCGCCGGGCTGGCGTCCTCGCTGCCGCAGACGCTGACCAGCGGGTTGCAGGCCCACGGCGTCCCGGCGTCCGTCGCCGACGGCGTCGCCCAGCTGCCGCCGGTCAGCACGCTGTTCGCGGCGTTCCTCGGCAGCAACCCGGTCGGGCACCTGCTCGGCCCGGACGTCCTGGCCGGGCTCGCCCCGGCCGACCGCTCGGCCCTGACCGGCGGGGAGTTCTTCCCCCAGCTGGTTTCCGGGCCGTTCCACCACGGCCTGGTGGTCGTGTTCACGGCGGCCGCGGTGATGGCCGTCGTCGCCGCGGTGGCTTCGGCTTCGCGCGGCAAGCGCTACTTTCACACCCCCGAGGGATCGAAGGAGAACCGATGACCGACGAGATCGTCGCCGGGACCGTCACCATCACCGGCCACGGCGGTGACGAGCTCGAGGCCTACCTGGCCAAGCCGACCGACCCGACCCCGCGCGGCGGCGTCGTGGTGATCCACCACATGCCCGGCTACGACGCGGCGACGAAGGAGATGGTGCGCCGCTTCGCCGTCGAGGGCTACAACGCGCTCTGCCCCAACCTGTACACGCGCGAAGCACCGGGCGCCGACCCGGACGACGCGGCCGCCACGGTCCGCGCGGCCGGCGGCGTCCCGGACGACCGGCTGGTAGGCGACGTCTCCGGCGCGGCGGACTACCTGCGCGCCCTCGAGAACGCGAACGGCCGCATCGGGGTCATCGGGCACTGTTCGGGCGGCCGGCAGGCGTTCCTCTCCGGCTGTTCGCTCGACCTCGACGCGGCGGTCGACTGCTACGGCGCGTTCGTCGTCAACGACCCGCCGGAGGCCATGAAGCAGATGAAGCCGCTGCTCGGGCTGGCGCCGCAGCTGTCGTGCCCGCTGCTGGGCCTCTTCGGCGCCGACGACCAGTTCCCCGGCCCGGACGAGGTCGCGGTCCTGGCGGCCGAGCTGGAGAAGCTGGGCAAGGAGCACGAGTTCCACACCTACGCGGGCGCGGGCCACTCGTTCTTCTCCGTCGACCGCCCGAGCTACCGTCCCGAAGCCGCGAAGGACGGCTGGGAACGCATCTTCGACTTCTACTCCCGCACGCTCACCGCCTGAGAGGACCCCGCTCATGTGCACGTATCTGACCGAGAAGTTCGCGCTCGAAGGCAGCGGCAAGGGGGCTCGCGGCTGGTTCCGCCTGAACGAGGGAACCGTGTACGTCGACCACCCGGTCCACGCGCCTTATGGGCACACGGTGAACATCGACTTCCGCAACCCGGGGCTGGGTGCGTCGGCCCGCGTCGCCCTCGAACTCACCGAGGAAGACGCGCTGGCGCTGGCGGACGCGATCCACGCGGCCGTCAAGTCCGCCCCCGCGGGCCTCGCTTCCCGCAACCAGTAGCCCAAAGCCGTGAATGTCGCATTGCGGGACTCAGCGTCCCTCAATGCGACATTCACGGACTTTCACGGGGTGTAGAGGGCGCCCAAGAACTCGAGCAGGAGGCGTTCGCGGAGGGGTGCGGGAGCCGTGGCGAGGAGGGCGTTGATCGGCGCCATCCGGTCCGGCAGCCCCGCAGCGCCGCCCAGGCCGGCCGCGGCGAGAAGGCCGGCGAACTGGTCGGACGTCAGGGTCGCCGGGTCGAGGGCCGCGACGAAGTCGGCCACGGCGGCGTCGATGACCACGGGACCGGCCGCGCGGGCCGCATCGACCGAAGCCGCCAGATCCGTCAGGAACTCCTTCTCGCTCCCGTGGTTCGCCGCCGTCACCGTCAGGTGCAGGTTCACCGGGGACGCCAGGTGCGCGAACTGCGGCTGGACGTACCAGCCGCGGACCTTCATCTCGTCCGCCACCGTGAACAGGTCGAAGCCGTCGTCGCCGGTGAACGCGATCAGCGTCGACACCGGGTCGCCCAGCACCCGGAGCCCGGGCAGCTCGTCGATGCCGGACCGGATCCGGGAAACCGCTTCCCGCGTGGACGATGCCAAGCGCAGGTAGCCGTCCTCGCCGAGGTGCCGGACCACCGCCCACGCCGCCGCGAGCGGACCGCCCGACCGCGTGCTCTGGATCGTCGTGTTCAGCATCGTGTAACCCGGCCAGGCAGCGCTCGCGAAGTAGTGCGAGCGCCGCAGTTCCGCCGACGCGTGCAGCAGCACCGAAGTCCCCTTCGGGCAGTACGCGTACTTGTGCAGGTCCACCGAAATGCTCGTGACGCCGGGGACGCGGAAGTCGAACGGCGGGACGTCGGCGCCGAGGCGCGCGAAGTACGGCAGCACCCAGCCGCCGATGCACGCGTCGACGTGCATCCGGACGCCCCGGGCAGCAGCGGCCGCCGCGATCTCGGAAATCGGGTCGAGCACGCCGTGCGCGTACGACGGCGCGCTCGCCACCACCAGGACCGTCGAATCATCGATCGCCGCCGCCATCGCGGCCGGGTCGGCGCGGAACGTCACCGGGTCGACCGGGACGTCGATCCGCCGCAGCCCGAACAGGTGCGCCGCCTTGTGGAACGCGGCGTGCGCGGTGGTCGGCAGCACGATCGAGGGCGAGGCGATCTCCGGGTGCGCGTCCCGGGCGGCGAGCACCGCCAGCAGACACGACTCCGTGCCGCCGGAAGTCACCGAGCCGACCACACCCGGCACTGAGCCGAGCAACGAAGACGCCGCGAGAACGAGGTCGTTCTCCATCCGCAGCAGGCTGGGGAACGCCGTCGGGTCGAGGCCGTTGGCCGACGACGCCAGCGCGTGCGCGGCGGCCCCCAGGGAGTCCACTTCGGACATCCCGCTGTCGTAGACGTACGCCAGGGTCCGGCCGCCGTGCGTCGGCAGGTCCCCGGCGCGCAGTTCGCGCAGGGCCGCGAGGACGTCCTCAGGCGGGTTCATGGCGCGGCTCCAGGACCTTGCGCCGCAGCAGCGGCAGGGCCAGCGCGATCAGCACGCCGGGCACGATCGACGCGCCGACGAGGATCGCCACGATCGCGCTGTGCGGCTGGGCGGCCGTGGCGTCCGTGCTGGACACGTAACCGCCGAACGCGAGGATCAGCGCCCACAGGCCACCGCCGAAGGCGAGCCCCAGGGTCTCCCCCGCGGTCCACACACCCGCCGCGATCCCGGCGCGGGTCTCGCCGGTGCGCTCCTCCTCCGCCGTGATCAGGTCCGGCAGGATGGCCAGCGGGAACACCGAAATCCCCGCGTACCCGACGCCGCACAGCGCGACGAAGACGAACGTCACGACCAGCGGGATCTCCTGGGCGAAGACCAGGCCGAGCAGCCCGATCGCGAACGTCGCCGTCGCCAGTCGGAAGCCGTTCAGCTTGCCGACCCGGTCGCCCAGCCGCGGCCACAGCGGCATGGTGACCAGCGCCGGGCCGACGAAGATGACGAACAGGATCGTGCCGTAGCCGTCGTTGCCGAGGATGCGCTGCGCGAAGAACGGGATCGCGGCGAGCACCGTGCCGATGCCCAGCGCCTGGATGAAGTACGTGCCGAGCAGCCAGCGGAACGGCCGCCAGCCGGCGAGCGTGCGGACGAGCTCCTTCAGGTTCACGGTGTTCGGCCGCAGCGAGCCGACCGGCGCGTCCTTGAGGCCGAAGTACACGAGCAGCGTCGCGGCCAGCACGATCAGCCCGATCACCACGGCCATCACGCGGTAGCCGGCGACCCCCTCGATCGCGGAGGTGATCGCCGGGGCGCCGCCGCCGCAGATCAGGATCGTCACGGCCAGCACGCCGATGCGGACGCTGGTGAGTTTCGTGCGCTCGGTCGCCGACTCGGTCAGCTCGGCGGGCAGCGCGTTGAACGGCACCTGGAACAGCGCGTACGCCGTGGCGCAGAGGGCGAACGTGATCGCCACGTACAGCGCGTCCGGCAGCGGGGTGCCGAATCCCGGGTGGGCGAACATCGCCGCGAACAGGATCGCGACGCCGATGCCGCCGATGAGCAGGAAGCGCCGCCGGCTGCCGGTCTTGATCAGGTCGGCGTCGGACAGCCGGCCCGCGATCGGGTTGAACAGCACGTCCCAGGCCTTGGGCACGAACACGATCGCCGCGGCCCAGCCGGCGGGCACGGCCATCGTGTCGGTCAGGTACTTCACCAGCACGAGCCCGGGGACCGTGCCGAAGGACCCGGTGACGAACGAGCCGAGCGAATAGCGGAACCTCGTCCGGCCGGACAGCGTCGCCATGGTCCTCCTCGCAGAGCGGATCCCGAGTTCACTACAGAGGGGATCAGTAGTGGATCTCGGCCCGCACCGGGTAGTGGTCGGGGGGAATCGTGCCACCGTCGTAATGCACCGGCCGTACCGGGCCGACCTCGGCGTGTCCGTACGCGGGCAGCGCGCGGCGGCCGAAGAGCGCCGGCACGCGCCAAGATGGACGGGTGCCGAAGTGCGAAGTCCGTCCCGCTGCCCCTGCCGAGTTCGAAGCCGTCGCCGGCCTGCGGTGGCGCTGGGTCGCCGAGCGCGACGGCCTGCCCGAAGCCGGCCGCGAAGCGTTCGTCCGCGCCTTCGCCGCCTGGGCGGGGGCCAACGCGGCCACCCACCGGTGCCTGGTCCTGGTGCGCGAAGACCGGGTGATCGGGATGGCGTTCCTGGCGATCACCTCGCGCGTGCCGGCGCCGGCGGTGTTCTCGCGGGCCGCGGGGGACGTGCAGTGCGTGTACGTCGTGCCGGAAGCCCGCGACGAGGGCCTCGGCGGCCGGCTGATCGACGCGGCCCTGCGGCTGGCCGCGGAGCTCGGGCTGGAGCGGGTCACCGTGCATTCGTCGGAACGCGCCGTGCCGGCCTACGAGCGGCGCGGGTTCGCCGCGTCACCCCAGCTGCTGCAGACCGCGCCGCCCGGCGGGCGGGACACCTGAGGTCCGCCCGCCGGCGGGCGTCAGCCCAGGGCGTCGGCGATCTTCGTCAGCGTCGCCGCGTCGCCGCGCAGCAGCAGCTGGGTGACCACCGTTTCCTCCCAGGCCTGCAGCTCGTCGCGGATCTTCGCCGGCGGCCCGATCAGGGACGTGTCCTCCACGAGCGACGTCGGGATCGCCGCGGTCGCCTCGTCCTTGCGGCCCGCCAGGTAGAGCTCCTGCACCTTGTCCGCCACGTCCTCGTAGCCGAGGCGGGCGAAGACGTCGTGGTGGAAGTTCACGCTCTTCGCGCCCATCCCGCCGATGTAGAGCGCCAGCGACGGCTTGATCCACGAAGCCGCCTCCTCGACGTCGTCGTGCACGATCACCGGGATCGAGCACGGCACCTCGAACGTGGCGAAGGTGTGCCGGGCGCCTTCGCGGGCGAACCCCTCCTCGAGCGCGGCCTTGTAGAAGCCGTTGCTCTTGGGCGAAAAGAACAGCGGCAGCCAGCCGTCGCCGATCTCGGCGGCGAGGGCGACGTTCTTCGGGCCCTCCGCGGCCAGGTGGATCGGGATCTCCTTGCGCAGCGGGTGCACGGTCGGCTTCAGCGCCTTGCCGAGCCCGGTCCCGCCCTGCAGCGGCAGCTGGAAGTGCTGGCCGTCCAGAGTCACCGGGGCCTCGCGGGCGATCACCTGCCGGACGATGTCGACGTACTCCCGCGTCCGTGCGAGGGGCTTCGGGTACGGCTGGCCGTACCAGCCCTCGACGACCTGCGGCCCGGACGCGCCGAGCCCGAGCACCATCCGGCCACCGGAGAGGTGGTCGAGGGTCATCGCGCTCATCGCGGTCGCGGTCGGGGTGCGCGCCGCCATCTGGACGATGTTGGTGCCGAGGCGGATCCGGCTGGTCGACGCGCCGTACCAGGCCAGGGGCGTGAAGGCGTCCGAGCCGTACGCCTCCGCCGTCCACACCGAGTCGAAGCCGAGCTCCTCGGCCTTGAGCACCGCTTCGAGTGCGCCCGGGGTCGGCCCGCTGCCCCAGTACCCGACGTGGAATCCCAGCTTCACGAATGCCTCCTAGACGTTCGGCGCGTAGTGCTCGGGCTTGCCCCGCTCCGACAGCGGCGGCAGGTTCCTCCGTGGAGTCTCGACCAAGGCGGCGTCCGGAGCCACCTCGCCGCGCGCCCGGCGCCAGCCGGCCCGGGCCCGCGGGTGGTAGCGGCGGTCGTGCGGGACGAGCTTGAACACGGCGTTGATCAGCTTCCCCGCGCGCCGGTGCCACCGCGCGTCCCGCTCGGTCCAGCGCAGCCCCAGCAGGTCGCGGACCTCGCGGTCGTACAGCCCGGTCGTCAGCCAGACGAAGTTCCGGGCGATCAGCGCGCTCATCGGCCGCCAGAGCGGGTCCGGCAGCCACGGCAGGAACGGCGGTTTCGCGATCCCGCGGAGGTCGAGGACGTCGCGGGTGGCCTTGTTGTCCTCGAGGACCTCGGTGCACATGTGCTTCCAGTACCGCCGGAAGTCCTCCCAGCTCTCCGGCACCGGCCGCATCGTCATGTCGTACATCCGCCACCACGTGACGTGCTCGTCGAACAGCCGCCGCTTCTCCGCCTCGCCGATGCCGCCCATGAAGTGGTCGGCGATGAGGATCGTGCTGACGAAGAACGTCGAGTGCGCCCAGTAGTAGGTGTCCGGGTCGAGGGCGTGGTAGCGGCGGCCTCGCGCGTCGACGCCCTTGATGCGGTCGTGGTAGCCGCGGACCTCCAGAGCGGTCCGGTGCGCGCGAGGCCCGTCGTAGACGACCCCGCCGATCGGGTAGAGCGAGCGGAAGAGCCGCTGCCAGCGCTCCTCGAAGAACCGCGAGTGCTGCTCGACGCCGGCACCGAGACCCGGGTGCATGTTCTGCATCGAGCCCGCCCACAACGCGATGAGCAGGCCGCGCCAGTCGCCGAAGTACTTCCACGTGAGCGAGTCGGGGCCCAGCGGTTTCGGCGTCATCGGCAGCGCTCCTCGTCGAGTCGGAACTGACCACGGCTGTTGTCAGGCTAGGATCTGACAACACACGTAGTCAACCGAGGAGCGATCATGCCGGGCCGCACGTGGGCGGGCACGACCCTGGACGACCGGAAGGCGCTGCGGCGCGAGCAGCTCGTGTCCGCGGGCCTCGAGCTGCTGGGCACCGAAGGTTCGGCCGGGACGAGCGTGCGCGCGGTCTGCCGGCACGCGAAGCTCACCGAGCGGTACTTCTACGAGAGCTTCGCCGACCGGGAAGAGCTCGTCGCGGCGGTCTACGAGCACGTCGGCGAGCAGGCGCGGCAGGCACTGGTCGACGCGGTGCGGGACGCCCCGACCCCGGTCCTGCGCGCCGAACACGCGGTGCGCGCGTTCGTCGAGCTGATCGTCGACGACCCCCGCAAGGGCCGGATCCTGCTCCTCGCGCCGCTCACCGACCCCGCGCTCACCCGCCGGGGCCTGCACCTGCTGCCGGTGTTCGCCGCGCTCGTCGGCGAGCAGCTGTCCCACGGCGACGAGACCGAGCGCCGGCTGGTCGCCGTCGGGCTGGTCGGGGCACTGAGCAACGTCTTCATCGCCTACCTCGACGGCTCGCTCAAGGTCTCCCGCGAGCGGCTCGTCGCCCACTGCGTGCGGCTCGTGCTCGGCGCCGACGACCACTGACCTCACCTCCGCTGACCTGGTGACAGTGGCGGGGAAGATCGGGCACACTCAACCCATGCGTACCGCTGGGCGGAACGACGGCGCGAGCGGCGACGGTCTCGTCGCGGCCCGGCTCGCCGCGCTCCTGGAAGCCTTCCGGCCGGGCGACGACGCCCTCGGCGTCTCCGAGCTGGCCCGCCGGACCGGCCTGGCGAAGACGACCGTGCACCGATTGGTGGGACACCTCGCCGCAACCGGCCTCCTCACCCGCGAGGACGGCGCGGTGCGGCTCGGGCTGCGGCTGTTCGAAATCGGCCAACTCGCCTCACCCCGCCGCGGGCTGGTCGAAGCGGCCCGCCCGTACCTCGCCGACCTCCGCGAAGCGACGCGCAACACCGTCCACCTCGCCATCCTCGAAGGCACCGAAGTCGTCTACCTCGACGTGCTCCGCGGTCCGGACGCGCCGACGCTGCCGTCGCGCATCGGCGGCCGGTTCCCCGCGCACGCCACCGGGGTCGGGAAGGCGATCCTCGCGTTTTCTCCGGAATCCGTGGTGAACCAGGTGATCGACGCCGGATTACCCCGAATCAGCCCGAAGACGATCACCGTGCCGGGCCTGCTGCGCCGCCAGCTCGCCCGGGTCCGCGAGGACGGGATCGCCTTGGAACGCGAGGAATCCGGCGTCGGCGTCGTGTGCGCGGCCAGCCCGCTGCTCGATGCCCGCGGCGTCGCGGTCGCCGCGGTCTCGATCTCCGGCTGGGCCAACCGGATGCGGACCGAACGGGTCTCGCCCGCGGTCCGCACGGTCGCGCTCGCGTTGACCCGGACACTCTCCGGATCCACTCGAGACAGTCGGAAATAATCTTGCGGGACAACGCTTTCCCCAGCTCTAGGCCGTCCGGCTGACGTGACCGTCCCGAGCTGGACGGACGATCGGCAGCGGCTACGATCCGTCGAATGGCCCAGCACAGCCGGGGAACGACATTCCCGGGCCGCTCCCCCGCGACGCAGTCCGAGCCGGCGGCCGGTCACCGGTTGCTGTCGCTCGACATCGTGCTCGCGCTGCTGGCCCTCGCCGGCGGCCTGCGAGTGCTCTACCTCGCCGCCCCCGCCCCGGCGCTGCCCGCCGAAGCCGCGAACGTCGCCCACGCCTACGCGCTCGGTCACCTCACACCGTTCACCGACGCGGGTGGCGCCGGCGTCAGCCCGTTCGGCTGGTGGCAGCTGTCGGCCTACACGATGGTCTCGGACGCGTTCGGCCGCTCGGCCACGGCGCTGGCGGCGGTCCGCGAGACGACGCTCGTCGCCGCGCTGGCCGGTGCCGTACTGCTGTGGGTGCTGGCGCGCCGGCTCGGCCTGACGCGGTGGGCGGCGGCCGCCGCGGTGCTGCTGGTCGCGGCCTCGCCGCTGGCCCTGGGCCTGCAGCGGCTGGTCGTCGTCGAGCACCTGGCGGTGGTGTGGGCCCTGGGTGCGCTGGTGCTCGTCACCCGGCCCGGCGCCCGGATCCGGCACGACATCCTCGCCGCGGTCTGCCTGCTGGCCGCCGTGCTCACCTCGCCGCTGGCGCTGTTCTTCCTGCCCGCGGCCGGCTGGCTGCTGGTGCGGCGCGCCCCCGTGCGGGCCGCGCTGGTGGCGGTGCTGCTCAACCTCGGGCTCGGCATCGCGTTCGGCCCGGCGGCGGGGATCCTCCGGCCGCACCTCGCGGCCGCGGGCCGCCCGTCGGCCGCCGACTGGGTCGCGCTCGACCCGGCGTGGGCGGTGCTGTCGACCGTCGCGCTGGTGGCCGCGCTGGCCGTGACGTCCCTGCGCCCGTTCGCGGTGTCGGGCCTGCTGCTCGCCGCCGCCCTGGCGATACCGGGCGTGCCGGACACCGCCGTCCTCGCGCTGCTGCTGCCGGTGACGCCGTTGCTGCTGGCCGGGGTCGTGCAGGCCGTGACCCGGCAGCGCACTCCCGCCCACCGGTGGGAGGCGAAACGGGGAACCGGCGTTGCGCTCGGCACGGCCGTCCTCGTCGCGATGGTCGCCGCCGGCTGGGTGTACGGCTACCCGTCTCTGCGTCCCTCGACCGACCGGGGCGGCCCGATGGCCGACGCGCGGGAGTGGTTGCGCGCCAACGCTTCCGGCTCCCGCGTCCTCGTCGACGACGCCGCCTGGGCCGAACTCGCCCAGGCCGGCTGGCCGACCGGCATGCTCGTCGCGCCCGCCGCGTGCGCGGCCGCCTGCCCGCTCGCCGAGTGGGCCGTCTTCGCGGACGACGCGACCGACCTCCGCCGCCGCTATCCGGCCCTCGAAGCCGCCTTCGACAACGCCGGCGCGACCGCGGTGTTCGGCACCGGCGAGCGCCGTGTCACCGTCTCGCGTCTCGGCCTGCCGCCGGCCGACCCGGCCGCGCCGTCGGAGTCGTCGGCGCGTGCCCACGCCGGCGAGGCCCTCCAGGCGTCGGCCCGCATCACCTTCGCCCCGGACGCCGCCGCCCAGCTCCGCGCGGGCCGCGTCGACCCCCGGCTGATCGCGACGATCGCCGCACTCGCGGCCCTCGAACCGGTCCGGGTCGCGGCGTTCCCCGAAGTCCCCGGTGAAGACCCCGCCGGGCAACCCCGCCGCCGGGTCCTGCTGACCGGCGGCGAAGACGGCGCGGCCGCGTTCTACACCGGCCAGCGCGACCTGTTCCGCCCCTCGTCGGTCGCCCGGACCGGCGGCGGCGTGCTGGTCACCTACCCACTGTTCGCGCCCCCGGGACTGCTCGTCCCGTTCTCCTCCCCCTGACCAGCGAAAGGCCCTCCGATGCGCACTCTCCCCCAGCGATTGCTCAGACCCGGCGGGCTGACCGCCGCGGCCCTCCTCCTCGTCGCGCTGACGCCGGTCTCGGCCGAAGCGGCGACCGCCCCCGGCCCGGGCGTCGGCTGGATCCGGGTCGGCCACCTCTCCCCTCAGGTCCCACCGGTCGACATCTACTTCGCGCCGTTCGGCCAGGCCGAGAAGGTCGTCATCCGCAAGGCCGGCTACGGCGCGGTCACCCCGTACTCCTCGCTCGGCCCCGGCAAGTACACGCTGTCGATGCGGCCCGCCGACGCCGCGGCCGGCACCCCGCCGGCACTGTCGGCGACGATCGAGGTCGCCGAGCGCAGCGCCTACTCGCTGCTGGTCTTCGCGAACGGCCCGGACGGCACGCTCAAGGGCGACCTGGTCACCGACGACCTCACCGCGCCGGGTGCGGGCAAGGGCCGGGTCCGGGTGGTCGAAGGATCGGCGGCGATCGCGCCGGTCAGCGTCGAAGGCCCGCAGGGTGTCTCGCTCGCCAAGGACGCGCCCTACGGCCAGACGTCGTCCTATGTGGACGTTCCAGAAGGACGCTGGCCGCTGCGGCTGTCCGGCGGCTCGGTGAAGTCCACCGCCGACGTCGACGTCAAGGCCGGGACGTCCACGACGCTGCTGGTCACCGAGAACGCCGGGGCGCTCAAGGCGAATCCGATCTCCGACGGCGGTTCGCTGCCCGAACCGCCGAAGCTGGGCGTCGAGACCGGTGGCGGCGGCACGGCGCCGTCGTCCGGCTTGCCGCTCTGGCCGGCGTTCGCCGCGGCCGGGCTGCTGGCCGCGTTCGTGCTCGGACGCCGGCTGGTCCGTGCGCGCTGACCTCGGCGCGCTGCTCGTCGCGGTCCTGCTGGCCGCGGGCTGCTCGACGGCCCCGGCCGCGGTTCCATCCTCATCCCCGGTTCCGTCGGCGCCGGTGGCGGGCAGGCCGCAGCCGCTGCCGCCGGCCGCCGACGTCCGCCCGGTGCGGCTGCGGATCCCCGCCATCGGCGTGGACGCACCCGCACTCGTCCCGCTCGGACTGGGCGCCGACCACGAGCTCCAAGCGCCCGGACGCTTCGAAGACGTCGGCTGGTACGCCGCCGGCCCGGTGCCGGGAGACCCCGGGCCGGCGGTGATCGCCGCGCACGTGGACTCCCGTTCCGGGCCGGCGCCGTTCTTCCGGCTGCGCGACCTGCGCGACGGTGACCAAGTGTTCGTCGCGCGCTCCGACGGCCAGGAGACCCGGTTCGTCGTGGACACCGTCCAGCGCTACCCGAAGAACGCCTTCCCGACCGACGCGGTTTACGGGCCGGCGCCGGGCAGCGCCCTGCGGCTCATCACCTGTGGCGGCAGCTTCGACGCGGCGAAACGGTCCTATCGCGACAACATCGTCGTCTACGCCTCGACCCGCTGGGGTTAGACCTCCTTGATCAGCCCGCGCCGGGCCAGCTCGGGCCGCACGCCGTCGCCGAACCAGTACGCCTCTTCGAGGTGCGGGTAGCCCGACAGGACGAACTCGGTGACGCCGACGCTGTGGTACTCCTCGAGCAGGTCGGCGACCTCGCTGTGGCTGCCGACCAGCGCGGTCCCGGCGCCGCCGCGGACCAGGCCGACGCCGGCCCACAGGTTCGGGTGGATCTCCAGCCCGCGGACGCCGCCGTCGGTCCGGCCGCCGTGCAGGGCGACCATCCGCTGCTGCCCGACCGACTCGCTCGCCGCGAGCTGCGCCTGCGCCTTGGCGACCTGCTCCGGGCTCAGCGCGTCGAGGAGCTTCTGCGCCTCCGCCCACGCTTCGGCCGAGGTGTCGCGCGAGATCGTGTGCAGCCGGACGCCGAACCGGACCGGCCGGTCGCCGGCCAGCTCGCGGACCTTGCCGATCTTCTCGGCCACCTGCGCGGGCGGCTCACCCCAGGTCAGGTAGACGTCGGCGTGCCGGGCCGCGACCGGCAGCGCGGCCGGCGACGAGCCGCCGAAGTAGATCGGCGGCACCGGGTCCGGCGCGGCCAGCGTCGTCGCGCCCTCGACGCGCAGGTGCTCGCCTTCGAAGGTGAACGGCTGCCCGGACCAGACGCCGCGGACGATGGTGAGGAACTCGTCCGTGCGCGCGTACCGGGCGTCGTGGTCGTGCCAGTCGCCGAACCGCCGCTGCTCGACCGCGTCGCCGCCGGTGACGATGTTCAGCAGTACGCGGCCGTTCGACAGGCGCTGGAAGGTGCCGGCCATCTGCGCGGCGAGCGTCGGGGAGAGGACGCCGGGGCGGAACGCGACCAGGAACTTCAGCCGGGTCGTCTCGCGGATCAGCGCGGCCGTGGTGAGCCACGCGTCCTCGCACCACGTGCCCGTCGGGGTCAGGACGCCTTCGAAGCCCTGGCGTTCGGCGGCGCGGGCGACCTGGGCGAGGTAGTCCAGGTCGGGCTCGCGTTGGGCCGACGGGCCCTGGGACCGGTTGGCGTGGAAGCGTTCCACGATCGTGCGGCCGTCGCCGCTGGTGGGCAGGAACCAGTGCAGCCTGATGCTCATCCGTTGCTCCTCGCCTGATCCAGGTCGGAGGCGAACCGCCGGTCGGCGAACGCGGCGAAGTCCACCTTGCCCGGCAGAGTCTTCTCGTCGGTGAAGGCGTCCGCGAGCTGCTGTTCGGAGGCCACCACGGCGTCGTCCAGCGCGATCGGCCGGTCGCGGCCCGCGTCCACGGCCTTCCGGGCCACTTCGAGCTTGAGCCCGGTCTCCTTGGCCCACGCCGCCGCCCATTCCGGGCGGTGCGTGTCGGCCCACTTCTGCGCCTTGACCACCCGGATCACCAGGTCGCGGATCGCCGCGTTCTTGCCGGGGTCGGCCAGCGCCGCGGTGCTCGCGGTCTCGAAGGCCAGCCCGTTGGACGCGCCCCGCCCGTCGGCGAGCACCCGCGCCTTGGCCTCGATCTGGGCCTGCGCGGTGTAGGGGTCCCAGATCGCCCAGGCATCGATCGTGTGCTGGGTGAACGCCGCGTAGGCCTCGGACGGCTGCAGGAAGCTCACCTTGATGTCCTTCGTGGACAGTCCGTTCTTGTGCAACGTGTTCAGCAGCTGGCCGTGCGCGGAACTGCCCTTCGCGACCCCGACCGTCTTGCCCTTCAGCGAGGCGACGTCCGTCAGCGGCGAATCGGGCGGGACGAGGATGGTCTCCCGCTCGACGTTGCTGCGCGCGACGCTGACGACCGCGATCTTGGCCTTCGCCGCGGCGGCGAAGATCGGCGGCGTGTTGCCGACGCGGCCGAGGTCGATCGCCCCCGCCGAAGCCGCTTCGAGCAGCGGCGGCCCCGAGGTGAAGGTGGACCACTCGATCTTGTACGGCGTGCCGTCGAGCTGGCCGGCCGCGGTGAGCAGCGACTTCACGCCACCCTTCTGGTCGCCGACCTTGAGCGTCACCTTCGCCAGGTCGGCCGCGCTCACCGGGCCCGGCACGGCGGCCGGTCCCGGGTCCGAGCCCGTCGCCGAGCCGCACCCGGCCAGCACCAGCGCCGTCGCGACGGCGGCGATTCCCTTACCCCACTGCATCTTCGGTCACTCCCAGGTCCGCCAGCACGCGCCGGCGGAGGTCGTCGTGGTCGGCTTCGCGCGGCCGGTGCTCGGCCACGATCCGCCCGCCGTCGAGCACCAGGACCCGGCCGGCGAGCCGCAGGGCCTCGTCGACGTCGTGGGTCACCAGCAGCACGCCGGGCCGGTGGCGCTGCCAGAGGTCCTGGACCAGCCCGTGCATCGCGATCCGCGTGAGGGCGTCGAGCGCGCCGAAGGGCTCGTCCAGCAGCAGGAGATCGGGTTCGCGCACCAGGGCACGGGCCAGCGAGACGCGCTGGGCCTCGCCGCCGGAGAGGGTGAGCGGCCAGTCGTCGGCGTGGCCGGCCAGGTGCACCTCGCCGAGCGCCTTCTCGGCCAGCGCGCGGTTGCGGGACTTCGCGACGCCGTCCTGGCGCAGGCCGAGGACGACGTTGCGCCAGACCTTCCGCCACGGCAGCAGCCGGGGTTGCTGGAAGGCGACCGAGACGGTGCCGGTCACCTCCGCGCGGCCGTCGACGTCGTCGTCGAGACCGGCCAGCACGCGCAGGAGCGTCGACTTGCCCGATCCGCTGCGGCCCAGCAAGGCGACGAACTCGCCGCGGTCGACGGTCAGGTCGAGGCCGGAGAGGATGGTCCGCTCCCCGAACCGCTTGGTGAGGTCCCGGACCTCGGCTACCGGGTTCGCCATCGCAGCACCTTCCGTTCGAGCAGCCGGACCAGCGCGTCGGTGACGAGGCCGAGCACGGCGTACAGGACGAGGCCGACGACCACGACGTCGGTGCGCAGGAACTCCCGCGCGTTGGTGATGAGGTAGCCGACCCCGGCGTCGGCGTTCACCGTCTCGCCGACGATCAGCGCGAGCCACGCGAGCCCGAGCGACTGCCGCAGCCCGACGAGCGCCTGCGGCAGCGCGCCGGGGAGGATGACGTGCCAAAGCCGTTCCGTGCGGCTGAACCCGAGCGCCCGCGAGGCCTCGACGAGGTTGGGGTCGGCGCCGCGGATTCCCGAGTGGACGTTCAGGTAGAGCGGGAAGGCCACGCCGAGCGCGACCAGCACGATCTTGGTTTCCTCGCCGATGCCGAACCA
The DNA here is from genome assembly GCF_040682775.1 of Amycolatopsis sp. NPDC051106. Lineage (NCBI taxonomy): Bacteria > Bacillati > Actinomycetota > Actinomycetes > Pseudonocardiales > Pseudonocardiaceae > Amycolatopsis > Amycolatopsis sp. NPDC051106. The sequence continues at coordinate 44,059 of NZ_JBFBBQ010000027.1, forward strand.
CAGGATGAACAGCGGGATCAGGCCCAGGAACGGCAGGGTGCGCAGCATCTGCACGGGCGGGTCGACCAGCGCTTCGCCCCAGCGGGAAAGCCCGGAGACGATGCCCAGCAGGACACCGATGACGGCGCCGATCGCGAACCCGGCACCGACGCGCCCGAGCGACACCGCGAACGCGGTCCCGAGTTCGCCGCTGCGCGCGACTTCGACGCCGGCCTGCACCACCGTCCACGGTGAACTGAGCTTGTCGGGCGGCAGGACGCCGGTGGCGCTCGCGATCTGCCAGGCGGCGACGAGCGCCACCGGGCTGATCCAGCGCCGCAGGTCGGGCCGGCGCACCGCCCGGCGCGGCGGCCCTTCGGCGCGTTTCCGGGCGCGCGGAAGCACGCCCGTGGTGGAAATCGACACGGATTTCTCCCGGGGACGGGGATGTTCGGGCTTGCGTGATCCCGACATTCGAGCCCCGGCCGGGCAAAGTCAATCGGTGCCCAGTCCGTGAAATAGCGGTGTTTCAGCCCGTGGAACGCCCTTGCTCAGCCGCCGAACATGACCTTCCACTCGTCGAGCGACCTCGGCCGGTAGACGAAGTTGGTGCGCTTGACGTCGGACAGCGCGGCCGACGGTTCGGCCGAGTACTGGTGCCCGGGGTAGACGACGGGGTCGCCGGGCAGGCCGGCGAGGGCCTGCAGGCTGCGGTAGATCTCGTCGGCGTCGCCGCCGGGGAAGTCGGTGCGGCCGCAGCCTTCGAGGAAGAGCGTGTCGCCGGAGACGAGCTTGTCCTCGACGAGGAAGCACTGGCTGCCGGGCGTGTGGCCGGGGGTGTGCAGCATCCGCACGGGGATCGACCCGACCTCGAGGACGTCGTCGTGGTCGTGCGCGCGCAGGTCGGTGTCCTCGACGCCGGTCACGCGGCGGACCCACTCGCTTTCGGCGCCGTTGACGTGGATCGGCACCGGCCGGATCGCGAGCAGCTCGGCGATCCCGGGCAGCTCGAACCCCATCATCGCGCCGCCGACGTGGTCGGGGTGGTGGTGCGTGGCGAGCACGCCGGTGAGCCGCATGCCATCGGCGTCGAGGACATCGAGCAGGTCCTGCACGGCGTAGGCCGGGTCGACGATCACCGCTTCCTTGGTGTCCCGGTCGCCGATGAGGTAGGCGAAGTTCACCATCTGCGTCGCGACCGGGTCGCCGACGGCGAAGTCCCGCCCGGCGAGCAGCTGCCGGAAGTAGAGCCGATCTGCCATGGCCACACCCTACGGGTCAGCTTCCCGACGGGGTCAGCACGATCCGCCCGAACACCTCGCCGGCCTGCATCTTCCGGTGCGCCAGTACCGCTTGCTCCAGCGGGAGCACCTCGTGCACGACCGAGGTCAGCTCTCCCCTGTTCGCCGCGGCGAACACGCCCGCCATCGCCGCGCGCCGGTCGGCCCAGGGGATGGTGTCGGCGCTGAACGTCGCGAACGACAGCGACTTCCGGAACGCCGTGATCAGCTCTTTGCCGAAGTCGGCCGGCGGCTCGCCGGCGACCACGCCGACCGCCACCATGCGACCGTTCGGCTTCAGCTTGGTGATGAACCCGGGCAGCCCCGGGCCGGCGATGACGTCGACGACGACGTCGTAGGTGTCCGGGCCGTCGCCGGCGCGGTTCAGGACGTGCGTCGCGCCGAGCTCGCGCAGCCGCTGCCCGCGCTCCGGCGACGACGTCGTGACCGCGATCGCGCCGGCGCCGGTCGCGAGCTGGACGGTCATGATCCCGATCCCGCCGGCCGCGCCGCGGACCAGCACCGACTCGCCCGGGGTGAAGTGGGCGTGGCGTAGCGCGAAGTGCGCCACCACGCCGGAGCTGCCGAGCGTCACCGCGTCGATCGGGGTCAGCGGCTCCGGCAGGGGGACGAGCGTCTCCACGGGGGCGACGGCTTGCTCGGCGTAACCACCACCGCCGCCGCCGGTGAACGCCCACACGCGCCGGCCGAGCCACGCCGGGTCGACGCCGTCACCGGCCGCCGTCACGGTACCGGCGATTTCGCGGCCGAGGACGTGGCCGGACCGGAAGCCGTAGGCGGCGAGGGCGCCGCTGAGGATGACGGCGTCGACCCCGCCGACGCCGATCGCCTCGGTGGCGATCCGCACCTCTCCGGCGCCCGGGTCGGGGTCCGGGAGGTCGATGACCGTGAGGCCTTCAGGGGCCCCGAATGTCTGTACCGCAACCGCTTTCATGGGCCCGACGGTAGTGGACGCCGGCGTCCACTTGGCTAAAGTGAGAGCGTGGCCGATCATTTGCCTCACCTGCTGCGCTCGGACGCCCGCGACAACCGCGAGCGCATCCTCGACGCCGCCCGCGCGGTGTTCGCCACCGCCGGCCTGGACGTGCCGATGCGCGAGATCGCCCGGCGCGCCGGCGTCGGGCCGGCCACCCTGTACCGCCGGTTCCCGACCAAGGAACTGCTGGTCACCGCGGCGTTCGAGGACCAGATGCGGGCGTGCTACGCCATCGTCGACGAAGGGCTGGCCGACCCCGATCCGTGGCGCGGGTTCGCCTCGGTGATCGAGAAGCTCTGCGAGCTGCACGCGCGCGACCGGGGCTTCACCGCGGCCTTCACCTCGACGTTCCCGCACGCGATCGACTTCACCGCGGATCGTGCCCGGGCGACGCGGTCCATCGCGGAGCTGATCCGCCGCGCGCAGGACGCCGGTGAACTACGCCCCGACGTCGTCCTGGACGACGTGTTCCTGGTGGTCAGGGCCAACAGCGGCATCCAGGCACCGACGCCGGCGGCCCGCCTTGTCGCTTCACGACGCTTCGCTGCGCTCGCGCTACGAGGGCTGCGCGCCTGAGTCCTGGCCTTGGTGCAGCGCTGCGTACACGCGGTCGCGCAGGGCGTTCGCCTCTCGGTCCGAGAGAGTCCTCGCCGGCGGGCGCAGCACCAGCCGGACCACGAGGTTCTTCTGGTCTTCGGTGGCGCCGAGCCGGGCCAGCGCCTGAGGCGGCAGCCGCGCGCACGGCGTCTCCTGGACGATCTCGACCGACTCGACGACGTCGGCGTCGTCGCCCAAGGCGGTGCGGACGCGGTCGCCGAGGTCCTCGGCACGGTCGTCGGCCGCGACCGCGATGGAGAGGTCGCGGCGCACCGGCGGCAGGGCCGAGACCGGCCGGTACGGCGCGAGGTCGGTGAGCTGCGCGGCGACGGCCGGGTCCGGTGACCGCAGCAGGCGGATGTCCGGGATGCCCTTGAGCAGCATCAGCACCCGGTCGAGGCCCATGCCGAGGGCGAGCCCGGACCAGCCGGTGCCGAGGCCGGCACGGGCGAGGACGGCCGGGTGGGCGAGACCGCATTCGGCGACCTCGACCCACTCGCCGTCCCGGTCGACGTCGAGCTGCACGCCGTCCACTGTGTACGGATGACGGCGGGGTTCGAGCCGCCACCGGCGGCCCGGCAGGAGCTTCTCGACGAGGGCGGCCACGAGTTGTCCGAGATCGGTCGTTTCGGTGCGGGTGATCCGCCAGAGGTCGAGCTGGTGCGGGGTGCCGGTGTGCAGCCGGTCGATGCTGTCGCGCCGGTAGACGACGCCCGGGCAGACAAGCAGGACGTCGTCGGCCGGGCACGCTTTGAGCGCCCGCAGTGCGGCCGGGACCATGGCGCTGGAATGGCTGCGCAGCACGTGGTCCGGGTCGACGTAGCGGGTGTAGCGCGCGTCGCGGGTGACGTCGGCGGGGTCGTAGCCGAGGTTGTCGTAGTTGTCGGCGACGGTGACGATCCGATCGCCGGGCCACCACCGGACTTCGGTGCGCGGTCCCCGGGCGGCCGCGACAGCCAGCTCGACGACTCGCTGGAGGGCGTGCGGCCCGGCCGCGGGATCGGTGAGATCGCGGACGGCGAGGTCGCGGGTGAGCTGGGTGGGGGTGAGCAGTTCGGGCATGACGGAACCTCCTGGGTGAACGGGTGGGGTGAGCGAAGGTGCTCCCCCTGGCCCGGACACCAGGCGAGGTTCACTACGGTCCTATTCGGTCACGTGCGGCGGCGACCGCCGCGATGGCGTGACCGAACCGCGCTCAGGTGAGCACGGACATGGCACCGGAACCCCACTGGCACCCGCGAAGGGCCAGGGGGCCGGTAAATCGGCGGTAACCCGCGACGACGGCCACGGACCCAGGTTAGCCGGGTCGTCACGCGGATTTCGCGGACCGCGAGCCGCAAACCACCTCACCCGGCCACCACCTCGGCCCGGAACAACCCCACCAACCCCCTCACCCCTCCCTCACTCACCCACCTCCCCATCTGCCAGCTCCCTCAGCAAGTCCAAGTGCCCCACGTGCCGCGCCGTCTCCTGCACCACGTGCGCCACCACCCAGCGGACCGTGAACTCCGATCGCCGCCGCGTCCGGTCGTCCGGGCCCAGCCGGCGCAGCGACTTCTCCGACCGGGCCCACTCGGCCTTGTACGCCGCCACGACCGAAGCCGGTGTGTCGTCCGCGGCCAGGTCCCAGCTCGGGTCCGGCGATCCCGCCCACAGCGACGGCAGGTCCGCTCCCCCGGCCTCGATCGACAGCCACCACCGCTCGACCGCCGTCAGGTGCTTCACCACCCCCAGCGCGCTCAACCGCGGCGATGTCGGGAACGGGGCGGCCGCGGCCTGCGAAACCGACAGGCCGGCCAGCTTGTTCACCGCCGTCGCGCGGAGGAACTGCAGGAAGTCCAGCTGGAGACGCAGCTCGTCCCACGCCAGGCGGGCCGGCCAGGACCGGTGCGTCTTCGAACTCGTGTTCGACATGACCGGAAAGTACCGCACGGGTCCGACAAAATAGAGTGATCGGCATGTGGTGGGGACTGCTCTGCGCCCTCGGCGCCGCAATCGCGTACGGCGTCGCTTCGGTGATGCAGTCGGTCGCCGCCCAGGCGACCGAAGACACCGGCACCGGCGGGGTCGATCCGAAGCTGCTCGTCCGCGTCCTCGGCCAGTGGAAGTTCGTGGCCGGCCTCTCGCTGGACGTGCTCGGCTTCGTCGCGCAGATCGCCGCCCTGCACGTCCTGCCACTGTTCGTCGTGCAGGCCGCGCTCGCCGCGAGCCTCGCCGTGACCGCGGTCGCCGCGCGGTTCCTCGGGATCCGGCTCGGCCCAAGGGAATGGGCGGCCGTCGCCGTCGTGTGCGCCGGGCTCGGGCTGCTCGGCGCGGCCGCCGAGAGCGAGGGCTCCGACCCGGTCGGGCTCGGCTTCCGCCTCGGGCTGATCGGGGCCGTCGTCGTACTGGCCGCCGCCGGGATCGCGGCCGGCAAGGCGAGCCGTCGCATCAGGACGCCCGCGCTCGGGCTCGTCGCCGGGCTCAGCTTCGGCGTCGTCGCCATCGCCGGGCGGATCATCCCCAGCCTCGCTCCGCTGGACCTGCTCACCGATCCGGCCACCTACACCGTCGCCGTCGCGGGCGGGATGGCGATGCTGTTCTACGCGACGGCGCTGCAACGCGGCAGCGTCACCACCTCGACCGCGATGATGGTGCTCGGCGAGACCGTCTTCCCGTCGCTGGTCGGTGTGCTCGTCCTCGGCGACCGCACCCGGCCCGGGTTCGCCGTCGTCGCGATCGCCGGGTTCGCCCTCGCCGTCGCGGCCGCGCTCGCGCTGGCCCGCTTCGGAGAACCGGCGGCCGAGGGGAATGAGACGAAGCCGACCGTGTTCCCGTAACTCGTTTACTTAGACTAGCCTTACCTATCCCACGACAGGACAGGGAGGCGCGGGTGAGCACGACCGGACGGGAAGTCCTCCGTCGTTCGATCACCGGGCAACGACGATCGGTGGCGCTCGCTTCGCTGCTGACCGCGTGCCACCAGGGCGGCGAAGCGCTGGTGCCGGTGGTGATCGGCGTGGTGATCGACCAGGCCGTCGCGGGTGGCTCGGTGGGCACGCTGCTCTTCTGGCTGGCGGTGCTGGCCGTGCTGTTCGCCGCGTTGTCGACCAGCTACCGCCTAGGCGCCCGCTTCGGCGAGCGCGCGGCCGAACGCGCCGCCCACGACCTGCGCCTCGACGTCGGCCGCCGCGTGCTGCACCCCGGCGGCGGCGCCGAGGCCGGCAACCTCGCGGGCGAGCTCGTCAGCATCGGGACGTCGGACGCGAAGCGGGTCGGCCAGGTCAACGGCGTCCTGCCGTTCGGCGTCGCCGGGCTGGCCGGGCTGCTGGTCAGCGCCGTCGTGCTGCTGACCATGAGCCTCCCGCTCGGCCTGCTCGTGCTGCTCGGCACGCCGCCGATGCTGTACCTGGCGCACCTGATCGGCAAGCCCCTCGAACGCCGCAGCGAGGCCGAGCAGGAGCGCTCCGCCTTCGCCTCCGGCATCGCGACCGACCTCGTCGCGGGGCTGCGCGTGCTCAAGGGCGTCGGTGCCGAACGCGCCGCCGTCGACCGCTACCGCCGCACCAGCCAGGACTCGCTGCGAGCCACCTTGCGCGCGGCGCGCGCCCAGGCCTGGCACAACGGCGCGCTGCTCGCGCTGACCGGCATCTTCATCGCCGTCGTCGCGCTCGTCGGCGGGAACCTCGCGGCGGCGGGCGACATCAGCGTCGGCGACCTCGTCGCCGCGGTCGGCCTGGCGCAGTACCTGATCACGCCGTTCTCGATCTTCTCGTGGGTCAACGGCGAGCTCGCGCAGGGCCGCGCGTCGGCCGGGCGGATCGCCGACGTGCTGAACGCGCCGTCCGCCGTCGACGCCGGCGAGGCCACGATCCCGGCTCCGGCCGCGGGGCACGTCCGGCTGTCCGCGCTCAGCCGGGGCGCACTGCGTGACGTCGATTTCGAGGCCCGCCCGGGCGAGCTGCTCGGCGTCGTCGCCACCGACCCCGCGGCCGCGACCGATCTCCTGGACTGCCTCGGCCGCGCCGCCGACCCCGCGACCGGCTCGGTGTCGGTCGACGCGGTCGACCTGTCCACTGTGGACCCGAGCCGGGTCCGCGAGGTGGTGCTGGTGGCCGCGCACGACGCGGACCTGTTCGCCGGGACCGTCGCCGAGAACTTCGGAACCGGGCCGCTCACCGAAGAAGCGATGACCGCGGCCGCCGTCGACGAGGTGGCCGGCGCGCTGCCCGACGGCGTCGCGACCGAAGTCACCGAACGCGGGCGGTCGCTCTCCGGCGGGCAGCGGCAGCGGGTCGCGCTCGCCCGCGCGCTGGCCGTCGACGCGCCGGTGCTCGTGCTGCACGACCCGACGACCGCCGTCGACACCGTCACCGAGGCTCGCATCGCCGCGGGCCTGGCCGAACTGCGGCGCGGCCGCACGACCATCCTCGTGACCACCAGCCCGGCGTTGCTCGCCGCGACCGACCGCGTCGTCCTCCTCGACGACGGGCGGATCGCGGGTGAAGGCAGCCACGCCGACCTGGCCGGTCGCGCCGACTACCGGGCGGCGGTGCTGTCATGACCCGCGAACTCCTCCCCGTGGCCGACGGGCGCCGGATCCGCGCCGTCGTCGGCGAGCTGGCCGGCCGGTCGAAGGGCCGCGCCGCGGCCGCGTTCACGATGCTGGTCGCGGCCACCGCGATCGGGCTGCTCACCGCGCCCCTGCTCGGCCGGGTCGTCGACCTCGTCGCGACGCGGCGGCCGGCGGCCGAGCTGCTCACGCCGGTCGTCGCACTGGTCCTCGTCGCGGTCGGGCAGGCCATCGCGACCGCGATCGGTGTGTCGCTGGTGGCGCGGCTGGGCGAGACGATCCTGGCCGAGCTGCGCGAACGCTTCGTCGAACGGGCCCTCGGGCTGCCGCTCGACCAGCTCGAGCGGGCGGGGTCCGGCGACCTCACCGCGCGCGTGACGAACGACGTCTCGGTCGTCGCGGAAGGCGTCCGGCAGGCGCTGCCCGAGCTGGGCCGCTCGGTGCTGACGGTCGTGCTGACGCTGGGCGCGCTGGCCGTCCTGGACTGGCGGTTCCTGCTGGCCGCGCTGGTCGCCGTGCCGATCCAGCTGTGGACGGTGCGCTGGTACGTGCCGCGCGCGAAGCCGCTGTACGCGAGTCAGCGCGAGGCCGTCGGCGCGCAACAGCAGCAGCTGCTCGACACCATCGGCGGCGCGAAGACCGTTCGCGCGTTCCGGCTGGCGGACGCGCACCTGGAGCGGGTGCGGCAGCGGTCCGGCACGGCCGTCGACCTGGCGCTGCGCGGGATCCGGCTGGTGACGCGGTTCTACGCGCGGCTCAACCTGGCGGAGTTCGTCGGGCTGTCCGCGGTGCTGGCCGTCGGGTTCCTGCTGGTCGGGGCGGACGCGGTCACGGTCGGCGTGGCGACCGCCGCGGCGCTGTACTTCCACAGCCTGTTCGGGCCGATCACGACCGCGCTGGCCCTGGTCGACGACGCGCAGGCGGCCGCGGCCAGCCTCGCGCGCCTGATCGGCGTGGCCGACTTGCCCGCCGAGGCGTCGCCTTCGCGGCCGGCGCGGCCGGTCGACGCGTCGGTGAAGACGGCGGCGGCCGGTTACTCCTATGTGGACGGTCATCCGGTGCTGCGCGACGTCGACCTCGACGTCTCCCCCGGCGAGCGGGTGGCGCTGGTCGGCGCGAGCGGGGCCGGGAAGACGACGCTGGCCAAGCTGATCGCCGGGATCCACCAGCCGTCGTCGGGTTCGGTGACGCTCGGCGGGGTGGCATTGGAGGAGCTCGGGCCGGAGGCCACGCGGCGGACCGTCGCGCTGATCAGCCAGGAGGTCCACGTCTTCGCCGGCCCGCTGGCCGAAGACCTTCGCCTCGCGCGCCCGTCGGCGTCCGACGCGGACCTGCGGGCGGCGCTGGCGAAGGTGGGTGCCCTGTCCTGGGTGGACAGTCTGCCGTCCGGGCTGGACACGGTCGTCGGCGAAGGCGGCCACCAGCTGACGGTGACCCAGGCCCAGCAGCTCGCGCTGGTCCGGCTGGTGCTGGCCGACCCGCCGATCGCGATCCTCGACGAGGCCACGGCGGAGGCCGGCAGCGCCGGTTCGCGGGTCCTGGAGTCGGCGGCCGCGGCGGCCCTGGAAGGCCGGACGGCTCTGGTGGTGGCGCACCGCCTCACCCAGGCGGCGGCGTCCGACCGGATCGTGGTCCTCGACGCGGGCGCCGTGGTGGAGTCCGGCACGCACGACGACCTCGTGGCCACGGGCGGCCAGTACGCGAAGCTCTGGGCGGCGTGGTCGGGTCAGCGAGCCTGACGCCGTGTCGTCCCTCTGATCACGCGTGTCGACCCGGAAATCACGCGTGCCGGCCCTTCCGTAACACGGGACTCGCGTGATCCAGGACGGAACTCGCGTGATTGGGCGCGGAACTCGCGTGATTGGGCGCGGAACTCGCGTGATGGAAGGGGCATCACGGGTGATTGGAGAGGCATCACTCGTGATTGGACGGACGACACGCCGGGAGCCTTCTGGCTCCCGGCGTGTCGTGTGGGGGAAGGGTCAGTTGTCCATGGCGTCGGCCAGGGACTTGGGCCGCATGTCCGTCCAGTTCGCTTCCACGTGGTCCAGGCACTCCTGGCGGCCGGCCGGGCCGAAGGCGACCGTCCAGCCGGCCGGGACCTCCACGAACTCCGGCCACAGGCTGTGCTGGTTCTCCGCGTTGACCAGCACCAGGTACGTTCCGGACGGGTCTTCGAACGGGTTGGTCATGCCCAGCCTCCTCAGGCGGTGATGTCCGTGCGGGCGCCCTTGACGACCTCGGTCAGCTTCTGGATGACCGGGGCCGCGAGCACCGGGTTGAACCGGGGTTCGGTCGACCAGTCGGCGAGCTGGTTCGCCTTGACCGCGGGCAGCTGCGCCCACGTCGGGATCGCCGCCAGCTGCTGACGCGAAAGCGCGTACGTGCGGCTGTCGGTCAGGATCAGGTCGGCCGGGTACTTGCCGGCCTGCTCCCAGCTGAGCGTCTCGAAGTAGTCGTCCGAGCCGGCGCCGTTGATGATGTCCAGGCCCAGGTCGCGGTAGTACGCGAGATCCGCGAAGAACTCCGGCTTGCAGACGTACAGGTTGTCCTTGTCGCTGGACACCACGAGGACCTTGAGGCCCGGCTTGGCCTTGACGGCCGCCTTCAGGTCGTCGGACGCCTTCTGGAAGTCTTCCTTGCCCTTCTTGATGGCGGGGGAGTTCGCGTCGCCACCGAGGGCCACGGCGAGCTGCTCGTAGCGCTCGATCACCTTCGGCAGCGTGACCTTGTACTCCGACATCGCGACGATGGGCGCGACCTGCTGCACCTTGGGGCCGAGGTCGTCCTTGAGCACCCACAGGTCGGTCGGCTTGGCGCCGGTGAGCCCGGTGATCACCAGGTCCGGCTTCGTCGCGGCGAACTTCTCCATGCTGAAGTCGTCCCACGCGTTGCCGATCGACGTCACGGCGTTCAGGTCGATGTTGCCGGCCTGGATCTCCTTGCCGCCGTCGGCCGTCTTCTGCGGGCCGAACACGCCGACCGGGCGGACGCCGTAGTCCCACAGCGCGGCCGCGGAGCTGACGTAGGCCACGACGCGGGACGGGCGCTGGTCGCGAGAGGCTTTCTGCCCGCGGTCGTCGGTGAACTCCCACGGACCGGACGCGGCGGCGGGCTTCTCGCCGCCGCCGCTGCCGCACGCGGTGAGCGCCGCGGCCGCGACGAGACCGCCGGTGCCGATCAGGAATCCACGCCGGCTGAGCCCGGCACCGCCTTGAAACACGGACATGAGAACCTCTCGCCGAACTTTAGGATAGGCACACCTTATTTAGGTGAGGCTGCCGAAAGCAACCACTGCGACCTACCTGTGTCCACCCCCACCTGCGTCAATTCCTGCCCGACAACTGCGCCTCCGCGCCGGGAACCGGCTCGGCCGGGTCGTGGCCCAGGTGGACCTGGCGGTTGTCCGCGTCCACGTGCACCACGCGCGGCCGGTGCCCGGCGCGCTCGGCCTCGTCGACCTGGGCGTAGGTGATGATGATGACGAGGTCGCCCGGGTGCACCAGATGCGCGGCCGCGCCGTTGATGCCGATCACGCCGGTCCCGGGCTCACCGGTGATCGCGTAGGTCTCCAGCCGCGCGCCGTTGGTGATGTCGACGATCTGGACCTGCTCGCCTTCGACGATGTCCGCGGCGGCCATCAGGTCGGCGTCGATGGTCAGGGACCCGACGTAGTGCAGGTCGGCCTGGGTCACCGTGGCGCGGTGGATCTTGGCGTTCATCAGGGTGCGCTGCATCAGTTTCCTCGGGTTTCGGTCAGCAGGGCGGCGAGCCCGGCCGCGGTCGGGGTGCGGAAGAACTCGGCGATCGGGAGCTCGCTCCCGGTCCGTTCGGTGATCCGGTTGCGCAGGACCACCAGCAGCATCGAATGCCCGCCGAGGGTGAACAGGTCGTCGTCGGCACCCACGGTGCCCACGTCCAGGACCTCCGCGAAGATTTCGCAGAGGGTCTTCTCCAAGGGTGTTTCGGGTGCCCGGCCCCGCGTCTCGAACCCGGGTACCGGCAGGGCGGCCTTGTCGAGCTTCCCGTTGGGCGTCACCGGGAACGCGTCCAGGGGCACGATCGCCGCCGGCACCATGTACTCCGGCAGCGACCGGGCGGCGAACTCCCGCAGCCGCGCGGGATCCGCGGTCGCCGGAGTCGTGTAGGCGACGAGGCGCTTGTCCCGGTCCTCGCGGACGACGACGAGCGCCTGCTCGACGTCGTCGTGGCGGGCCAGGGCCGTCTCGATCTCGCCCGGTTCGATCCGGAAGCCGCGGATCTTGACCTGGTCGTCGGTGCGGCCGAGGTACTCGAGCTGCCCGTCGGGCCGCCACCGCACCAGGTCGCCGGTGCGGTACATCCGCTCCCCCGCCGGCCCGAACGGGTCGGCGACGAACCGGTCGGCGGTGAGCGCGGGACGCCCGTGGTAACCGCGCGCCAGCCCGGCGCCGGCCAGGTACAGCTCGCCGGGCACGCCGGCCGGGACCGGGGTCAGGCCATCGTCGAGGACGTACGCGCGGGCGTTGTGCACCGGGCGGCCGATCACCGGCCGGTCGGCGTCGCGGAAGCGGCCGACCAGGGCGTCCACTGTGGCCTCAGTGGGCCCGTAGAGGTTGTACGCCTCGGTGCCGGGCATCGACCGCAGCGTCTCCCACAGCGTCTGGGACACGGCTTCACCGCCGACCCCGACGACGCCGAGGGCGCACTCACCGTCTTCGACCACCCCGGCCGCGGCGAGCTGCGCGAAGTGCGACGGCGTCAGCTCCAGGAAGTCGAGCCCGCGGTCGCGCACCACCGCGGCCAGCCGGTCGGGGTCGCGGCGCGTGTCGTCGTCGACGACGTGCACCTCGTGCCCGTCGAGCAGCCACAGCTGCGGCTGCCAGGAGGCGTCGAAGAAGAACGCCCACGCGTGCCCGACCCGCAGCCGGCGCCCGCCCGCGGCCGCGACCGCCGGGCGGTACAGCGTCTCGCGGTGGCTGTGGAACAGGTTCACCAGCCCGGAGTGCGGGATCACCACGCCCTTCGGCTTGCCCGTGGAGCCGGAGGTGTACAGCACGTACGCCGGGTTCGCGGGTGACGGCGGTGTCAGCGCCATCCCAGTGTCCACAATGTCCTCGACGAACAGAGCCCCCGGAACCGGCGAAGCCAGCGCGCGGCTGGTCAGCACCAGCGCGGCACCGGCGTCCTCGAGGATCGCCGAGATCCGGTCGGCCGGCTGGTCCGGATCCACGGGCAGGTAGGCCGCGCCCGCCTTGAGCACGCCGAAGATCGCCTCGACGACCGCCGCGGACCGGGGCAGCACGAGCGCGACCACCTTCTCGGGTCCGGCACCGCGCGAAGTCAGCCAGCGGGCGAGGCGGTCGGTCCGCATCGCGAATTCGGCGAAGGTGACGCTGCTGGACGCGTCGCTCAGCGCAGTAGCGCCCGGCGTCGCCGCCACCTGCGCGGCCAGCCGGTCGACGACCGTCGGCGCGGACGTCGTCAGCGGCTCGCCACGCCCCCACCCGGCGACGATCCGGTGCCGTTCGGCCGCGTCCAGGACGTCGATCCGGCTCACCGGCCGGTCCGGGTCGGCGACGACGGCCGCCATCAGCCGCACCAGGCGCTCGGTGAGGGTCCGGGCGGTCGGCTCGTCGAAGAGGTCGAGGCTGAACTCGAGGTCGCCTTCGAGGCCACCGGGGGTTTCGACCAGGTCGAAGGACAGGTCGAACTTCGCCTGCCGCAGCCCGGTGTCCCGGTAGGACGCGTCGAGGCCGAGCAGCCGCTCCGGCTCCGAACCCGAGTGGTAGACCGCGAGCATGACCTGGAACAGCGGGTGCCGGGCCAGGGACCGGGCCGGGTTGAGCAGCTCGACGAGGTGCTCGAACGGCAGGTCCTGGTGGGCGTACGCCGCCAGGTCGGCCTCGCGGACGCGGTCCAGGAGCTCCCGGAACGTCGGGTCGCCGCCGGTGTCGGTGCGCAGGACCAGCGTGTTGACGAAGAACCCGGCGAGGTCCTCCAGCGCTTGGTCGGTGCGCCCGGCGACCGGTGTGCCGAGCGGGATGTCGGTGCCCGCGCCGAGCCGGGTGAGCAGGGCCGCGAGGGCCGCCTGCAGCACCATGAACGTGCTGGTGTCGCTGCCGTGGGCCAGCTCGCGCAGGCCGCGGTGGACGTCGGCGGGCACGGTGAACGGCACGGCGGCGCCGCGGTTGGTCGCCCGCGCCGGGCGTGGCCGGTCCGCAGGGAGCGCCAGCTCGTCCGGGATCCCGGCGAGGGTGTCTCGCCAGAACGCCGCCTGGCGGCCGAGAAGGCTGTCCGGATCGTCGGCGCGGCCGAACATCTCCCGCTGCCACAGCGTGTAGTCCGCGTACTGCACCGGCAGCGACGTCCACTGTGGACTCTCACCGCGGAGGCGTGCGGCGTAGGCGGTGTCGAGGTCGCGCTTCAGCGGCGGCAGCGACCAGCCGTCGCCGGCGATGTGGTGCACCAGCAGCACGAACACGTGCCGCTCGGGCCCGGCCGACACGAGCGCGGCGCGCACCGGGATCTCGGCGTCGAGGGTGAAGCAGTACGACGCCGCGGCGGTGACGCTCTCGTCGAGGTCGGTCGCCGGCACGGACTCGGTGACCAGCACCGGGTGCGCGCGGTCCAGCACGACCTGCCGCGGCGTGCCCTGCTCTTCGACCAGCAGCGTCCGGAGGACCTCGTGGCGCGCCACGACATCGTCCAGCGCGGCCTGCAGTGCGCCGGTGTCGACCGGACCGGTCAGCTCCCACGCCCACGGGATGTTGTAGGTCGCGGACCGTCCATCCAGGCGGTCGAGGAACCACAGCCGCTGCTGCGCGAACGACAGCGGCAGGACGTCCGGCCGCTCGGCCGGGACCAGCGCCGGACGGCGGCCCCGGCCCGGGTCCAGCGCTTCGGCGAGCCGGGCCGGGGTGGGCGCGTCGAACACCGCCCGGATCGGCACTTCGACGCCGAGCAGCGCGCGGATCCGGCTGACCAGCCGGGTCGCCAGCAGCGAGTGGCCGCCGAGGGCGAAGAACCCGTCGTCCGGGCCAACCCGCGGCACGCCCAAGACGTCGGCGAACAGGTCGCCCAGCGCCTGTTCGGCCGGAGTCCGCGCGATCCGGCCTGAAGTCCGGATCCCGGGGTCGGGCAGGGCGGCGCGGTCGAGCTTGCCGTTGGCGTTCGCCGGCAGCTCCGGCAGCACCACCACCGCCGACGGCACGAGATACTCCGGCAGCCGCGCGGCGAGCAGCGCCCGCAAGGCGACCGGGTCACCCGACGGCGCCACGTAAGCGATGAGCCGGTTGTCGCGGGCTATCACGGCCGCGCGCGCCACCGAGGGGTCCGCGGTCAGCACGGCTTCGGCCTCGCCGGGTTCGACGCGGAAGCCGCGGATCTTGATCTGCTGGTCGGCGCGGCCGAGGAACTCCAGGGCTCCGTCGGCGCGGCGGCGGACGAGGTCGCCGGTCCGGTACATCCGCTCCCCCGGCTCGAACGGCGAGGCGACGAACCGTTCGGCGGTGAGCGCCGCCCTGCCGAGGTAGCCCCGCGCGAGCCCGGCGCCGGCCAGGTACAGCTCACCGCGGACGCCCGGCGGCACCGGCCGCAGGCCTGCGTCGAGGACGTACGCGCGGGTGTTCGCGATCGGCCGGCCGATCGCGACCGGCCCGCAGACCTGGGCGAGGCTGTCGCCCGCGACCTCGGAGCAGCCGTAGAGGTTGACCAGCTTCGCCGACGGCCACCGCCGGGCCACCTTCTCGGCGAGGGCGGCGGAAAGCGGCTCACCACTGGTGATCCAGGTCGTCACGGTGGCGAAGGCGTCGGCCGGGGCGTCCTCGGCGAAACTGTCGAGGAGACTCGGGACGACGGTCAGCACCTGGGCACCGGACGTTCGCACGAGTTCGGCGAGCGCGTGCGGGTCGGTGGCCGTCGCGTCGTCGGCGAGGACCACCGGGTCGCCCGCGACGAGGCCGCCGAGCAGTTCCGTCGAGCCGTCGATGAACGTCAGCGCGCTCTTGGCCACGCGCACGCCTTCGGCGAGGTCCCGGCCCCAGTGCAGCCGGTTGGCCAGCGCGCGCTGGGTCCCGGCAACGGCCTTCGGGCGGCCGGTGGAGCCGGACGTGAAGATGACGTACGCCGGGTTGTCCGGGCTGATCGCCGGCCACGCCGTTTCGGGACCGGTGTCGCCGGGTCGCACCAGCCGATCCCCGAAGCCTTCCTCGGCGACGACCAGGTGCGGGGCGGCATCGGTGAGCATCAGCTCAACGCGCTCGGCCGGGTGGTTCAGGTCCAGCGGCAGGTAGGCGGCGCCGGTCTTGAGCACCGCCAGCAGGGCGACGACCAGCTCGGCCGACCGCGGCAGCGCCACGGCCACCACGCGTTCGGGCCCCGGGCCCCGAGCGAGCAAGGCCCGGGCGAGAATCGTGGCTCGCGCGTCGAGTTCCGCGTAGGTGAGACGCTCGGAGCCGAACACCAGCGCGGGAGCGTCCGGGGTCCGCGCGACCTGGGCGGAAAACAGCTCGGCGGCCGTCTCCGCGGGAAGCGGCGTCGCGGGGGCGGCGGCGAGCTGGCCGTGCTCGGCGTCGGTCAGCAGGTCGACCGCGCCGATCCGCGTGTCCGGATCGGCGACGACGGCCCGCAGCAGCGTCCGGAGCCGGTCGAGGATGGTCTCGACACTCGCGCGGTCGAAGACGTCGCTGTTGTACTCGGCCGTGCCGCGGATCCCGGCCCGGCTGCCGGGCCGCTCGCCGACGAAGAACGTCAGATCGGCGCGGGCGGTGCCGGTGCGGACCGGTTCCTCCGCGACGGTCAGGCCAGGCAGCGCGAGGTCGGCGACGGCGTTGTTCTGCCAGGCCAGCATCGTCTGGAACAGCGGGTGGTACGCGAGCGAGCGCACCGGGTTCAGCGCTTCGACCAGCCGCTCGAACGGCACGTCCTGGTGGGCGTAGGCGTCCAGGCTGCGGTCCCGCACGCGGGCGACGAGGTCCCGGAACGACGGGTCGCCCCCGGTGTCGACGCGCAGCACCAAGGTGTTGACGAAGAAGCCGACGAGGTCGTCGAGCGCCTGGTCGGTCCGGCCGGCGATGGAGGTGCCGAGCGGGATGTCGGTGCCCGCGCCGAGCCGGGTGAGCACGGCGGTGAGCCCGGCGTGCACGACCATGAACACGCTGGCCCCGCAAGCCCGGGCCAGCTCGACGAGTCCACTGTGGAGCTCCGCGTCCCAGCCGAACGCGAACTGCTCGCCCCGGTAGGACGCCTCGGCCGGGTGCGGCCGGTCGGTCGGCAGCTCGATCCGCTCGGGCAGATCCGCCAGAGCCGCACGCCAGTAGGCCAGCTGCGGTTCGATGACCGGCTCGCCGAGGACGTCGCGCTGCCACAGCGTGTAGTCCGCGTACTGCACCGGCAACGGCGTCCATTGCGGAACCTCCCCGGCCTGCCGGGCGGTGTAGGCCGTCGCGAGGTCGCGCCACAGGGGCGCGGTCGACCAGCCGTCCGACGCGATGTGGTGGAACACCAGCACCAGGACGTGCTCACGAGCGCCCAGCCGCAGCAGTTCCGCTCGCAGGGGGATTTCGGACTCCAGCTCGAACACCGTGCGGGCCGCTTCCGACACGGCGTCCGCGAGCGTGGTCTCGGTGACCGTGCGGGTCGGCAGCGGGATCGTGACGTCGTCGAGGACCAGCTGCCGGGCCTCGCCGTCGATCTCGGGGAAGACCGTGCGCAGGGCCTCGTGGCGGCCGACCACATCGGACAGGGCGAGCTTCAGCGCGGAGACGTCGAGCTCGCCGGTCAGCC
Organism: Amycolatopsis sp. NPDC051106; assembly: GCF_040682775.1. NCBI lineage: Bacteria > Bacillati > Actinomycetota > Actinomycetes > Pseudonocardiales > Pseudonocardiaceae > Amycolatopsis > Amycolatopsis sp. NPDC051106. The sequence goes on from NZ_JBFBBQ010000027.1 coordinate 61,229, forward strand.
GGACCGCGGTCGGCATGTTGTAGGTGGCCGACGGGCCCTCCAGGCGGTGGAGGAACCACAGCCGCTGCTGGGCGAACGACAGCGGCAGCACGTCCGGCCGCGGTTCGACCCGCCCCAGCGCGGGCCGGGCGGCGGAGGCATCTGAAGTGGACAGCAACGCGGCCAAGCCGGCGACCGTCGGCGTCTCGAACACCGACCGCACCTGCAGCTCGACACCGAACACCGCGCGCAGCCGCGCGACCAGGCGCGTCGCCATGAGCGAGTGCCCGCCCAGGGCGAAGAAGTCGTCGTCGACGCCGGCCGACGCGGTGTCGAGGACTTCGGCGAAGAGTCCGCAAAGGACTTCTTCGACCGGCGTGCGCGGCGCCCGGCCGGCCGGGACCGCCTGCTGGTCCGGGCTGGGCAGGGCCCGGCGGTCGAGCTTGCCGGACGCGAGCAGCGGCAGCCGGTCCAGGACCACGAACGCCGAGGGCACCATGTACTGCGGCAACCGGTCGCGGACGTGGGCCCGCAGGGCCGACACCAGCGCGCTCGTGTCCCGCTGCCCCGCCGGGTGGTTCCCCAGCGCTTCCAGGGCGGCCCGGGCCGGCCGGGCGCGGTGGACCCGCACCGGCTCGCCGGTGGTGAACACGACTTCGAGGAAGCCCGCGTCCCCCGGCGCCGAATACACGCGGTAACCCCCGCGTTCGCCGAGTTCCCGCAGCTCTTCCGGATCCACTCCGGACGGCTGGGCGGCCAAAGCGGACAGTGCCGCTTCCGCGTCGCCGTCGGCCAATGCGGCGACGGCGGCGAGTTCACCGGACAGGCGGGCGTCCGGCACGCCGGTCACCCGCAGCCGGCCCGGACGGTCGCCGAGGAGACGTTCCAGCTGGGCCCGAGACTCGAACGCGACGACGTCTTCCTCGACCGGCCCGGGCTTCGGGGCCTTCCGCAGGACGACGTCGTACCGGTGGCGGGTCAGCTCGTTGTGCGCCTGGCCGCGCTTCACCCACAGGTCGACGTCGTCGAAGCCGTCCAGCTGCCGGGCCAGCGCGGTGAAGAAGTCCGGATCCAGCACGAGTTCACCTTCACGCGCGATGGCCTGATCGACCGCGGCGACGTCACGGCGGCCGTGGCTCAGCTCGGTCGCCGTCCGGAACGCGCGCAGCGAGCGCAGGTTCCGGATGTCGCCCAGGAAGATCACGCCACCCGGGCGGACCCGCGTCGCGGCCGTGCGGACGACCTCGGCGAGGTAGCCGACGCTCGGGAAGTACTGCGCGACCGAGTTGATGATCACCGTGTCGAAGTCCGGCAGTTCACCCAGATCGTGCGCCGGGCGCGCGGCGAGGTGGACCTTGTCCGCGTACGGTGTCGCCGCGAGTTCCCGCCGGAGGTTGGCGATCGCCTTCTCGGACAGGTCGACGCCCCAGTACTCCTCGGCGTCCGGCGCGATCCGGGACAGGATCAGTCCCGACCCGACACCGATCTCCAACACCCGCTTCGGCCGCAGCGACCGGATCCGCTCGATCGTGGCCGCGTGCCACTCCCGCATCTCGTCGAGGGGGATTTCCGAGCCGTCGTAGCTGGAGTTCCAGCCGGTGAAGTTTTCCTCCAGCCCGCCGGACGCGGCTTCGGCGAAGACGTTCTCGTGCAGCTCCCGCCACTCGCCGACGTGGTCCAGCTCCGCCTCTTCGTCCCGGCCTGCCACCGGGACGGCGTAGGCGATGAGCCGGCCGTCCTGAGCGACGACGACCGACTGCCCGACCGCCGGGTGCTCGGTGAGCACGGCTTCGATCTCGCCCGGCTCGATGCGGTAGCCGCGGATCTTGACCTGGTCGTCCGCCCGGCCGAGGAACACCAGCCGCCCGTCCGGCAGCCACTTCACCAGGTCGCCGGTGCGGTAGAGCCGGCCACCCGAACCGAACGGGTCGGCCACGAACCGCTCCGCCGTCAGCCCCGGCCGCCCGAGATAGCCACGCGCGAGGCCCGAGCCGGCCAGGTACAGCTCCCCCACCACCCCCGGCGGGACCGGCCGCAGCCCGGCGTCGAGCACGTACGCCCGGGTGCCCGGGTCCGGGATGCCGATCGGGACGACGGTCGCGTCCGCCAGCTCGACCGGGTCGCTTTCGCCGAGCGTCGAGTTGGTGGTCGCCTCGGTCGGGCCGTACGCGTTGAACATGCGGCGTCCGGGCGCCCACCGCCGGACCAGCTCCGGCGACACGCGCTCGGTGCCGGCCAGCAGCACGCTGTCGCGCGGGAGGTCGCAGTCCGCCGGCATGGCGTCGAGCAGCGCGGGCGGGAGGATCATGAAGTCCACGCCGTGCTGGTGCGCGTACTCGGTCAGCGCGGGCCCGGCCACCCGGCGCTCGGCCGGGACCACGACGAGGCGGCCGCCGGAGAGCAGGCCGAGGCACAGGTCCCAGAACGCGACGTCGAAGCTCGGCGACGCGAACTGCAGCACCCGGCTGTGCGGGCCGATCCCGAACCGCCCGACCTGGGTGGCGACCAGCTTCGCGACGCCGGAGTGCTGGAGGACGACGCCCTTCGGCCGCCCGGACGAGCCGGACGTGTAGATCACGTAGGCCGCGTTCTCCGGCTTCACCACGACCGCCGGGTCCGCTGTGGACATCCCGTCGAGCCCCGGGTCGTCGAGGAGCACGCGAGGAACGTCCGCCGGGAGTTTCGCGTCGATCTCGCGGGTCGTCACGACGCAGACCGGGCGCGTGTCCTCGACCATGTAGGTGATCCGGTCGCCGGGGTAGTCGACGTCGATCGGCAGGTACGCGGCGCCGGCCTTGAGCACCGCCAGCTCCGCGACGATCATGTCGACCGACCGCGGCACGGCCAGCGCGACCACGCGCTCCGGCCCGGCGCCCCGCTCGGCGAGCAGGTGGGCGAGCCGGTTGGCGCGCGCGTTCACCTCGGCGTACGTCAGTTCGACGTCCTCGAAGACGAGCGCCACGGCGTCCGGTGCTTCGGCCACACGGCGGGCGAACAGGCCGGGGAACGTCTCGGTGCCCGCGGGTTCGAGCGACCCGGCCCACTCGGTCAGGACGCGCTCGCGCTCATCGCCTGCCAGGAGGTCCAGGGCGGTGACCGGGCGGTCCGGCTCGGCCAGTGCGGCGCGCAGCAGCACTTCGAGGCGGCGCAGGATCGCGTTCGCGCCCGGGTGGTCGAAGACGTCGGCGTTGAACTCGAGCACGCCCGCGATCCCGGCGTCGCGCTCGGTCAGCGAAATCGAGAGGTCGAACTTCGACGTCCCGGTGGTCACCGGGATCTCGGTGACGGTCAGGCCGGGCAGGGTGACCTCGGCGCGAGTGTTGTTCTGCCCGGCGAGCATCACCTGGAACAGCGGGTGGTACGAGAGCGACCGCGCCGGGTTGAGCACCTCGACGAGCCGCTCGAACGGGACGTCCTGGTGGGCGTACGCGTCGAGGTTGCGCTCGCGGACGCGCGCCACGAGGTCGCGGAACGACGGCTCGCCACCGGTGTCGACGCGCAGCACCAGGGTGTTGACGAAGAACCCGACGAGGTCGTCGAGGGCCTGGTCCGTGCGGCCGGCGATGGGTGAGCCGATGGGCACGTCGGTGCCCGCACCGAGCCGGGTGAGCAGGGCGGCGAGGGCCGCGTGGACGACCATGAACACACTGGCGCCGGATTCGCGCGCCAGCTCGGTCAGGCGCGTGTGGAGATCCGCGTCCCAGGTGAAGGTGTGCAGCTCGCCGCGAAAGGTCGCGGTGACCGGGTGCGGACGGTCGAGGGGCAGCTCGATGCGGTCGGGCAGGCCGTCCAGGGTGTCGCGCCAGTAGTCCAGCTGCGTGCTCAGCACGCTGTCCGGGTCGTCTTCGCTGCCGAGCAGATCCCGCTGCCACAGCGTGTAGTCCGCGTACTGCACCGGCAGCGGTGTCCACTGTAGATCTTCTCCGGCGCGACGGGCCGCGTAGGCCGTTGCGATGTCGCGCCACAGCGGAGCCATCGACCAGCCGTCGGAGGCGATGTGGTGGAACACCATCGCCAGGACGTGCTCGCGGTCGCCCAGCCGCAGCAACTCCACCCGCATCGGCGCCTGCCGCTCGAGGTCGAACGAGCCGCGGACCAGCCCGGTCAGCGCGGCGTCGAGATCATCGACGTCCCGCACCGGCAGGGCGATCTCGCCGGCCGGGAGGATGTCCTGGTACGGAACGCCGTCGTGCTGCGGGAAGCGGGTCCGCAGTGCCTCGTGGCGGGCGACCACATCGGACAGTGCGGTGCGCAGCGCCTCGACGTCGACCTCGCCTTCCAGGCGCATGATCAGCGGGACGTTGTAGGTGGCCGACGGGCCTTCGAGGTGGTGCAGGAACCACAGCCGCTGCTGCGCGCCGGACAGGGGCACGAGCGCGGGCCGGGCCATCGGGACCAGTTCGGGTCGCGCGGTCCCGGTGCCGGCACCGACCAGCGCGGCGAGGCCGGCGGCGGTGGGCGTCTCGAACACCGACCGGACTTCCAGCTCGGCGTTCAGCGTCGTGCGGATGCGGGCGATCAGCCGGGTGGCGAGCAGCGAGTGGCCGCCGAGGGCGAAGAAGCTGTCGTCCGGGCCGACCCGCGGCAGGCCGAGGACGTCGGCGAACAGTTCGCACAGCTGCCGTTCGACGGGGGTGCGCGGCTCACGGTCGGACGTCGGCGCGGCGGGATCGGGTGAGGGCAGGGCGCGGCGGTCGAGCTTGCCGTTGGCTGTCACCGGGAGCGCGTCGAGGACGACGATCGCCGAGGGCACCATGTGCTCCGGCAGCCGGTCGGCGGCGAGGGTACGCAGGTCCGCGGTCAACGTGCTGATCCGGCGGAAGCGGCCGGGGTTGCCGGTGTACGAGAGCAGCGGGTCAGGGCCGGGCCGGAACGCGCCCGCGGTCTCGCCGGTCGTGAACACGACATCGACGGAGCCGTCGCCCTCGGCGGACCAGGTGACGACCGTGCGGTAGCCGTGCGCGTCCCCGAATGCGTACCAGTCTTCGGGGTTCACCCCGCCCGGCGCGGTGCGGCCGTTCGGAACCCGTTCGATCCTGCTCGGACCGGTGACCTCGTCCACAGTGGAGAGATCGGTGCCCCACACGAGGACGGGGACCTCGGGTGCCACGGCCGAGCCGGGGCGCAGGATCACGTCGTAGCGGTACTGGGTCAGCTCGTTGACCGCCCGGCCGCGCTTGACCCGGATGTCCGCGGTGACCCCGTCGAGCCCGGCGAAGAGTTCGGGCGCGACCAGGAGTTCTTTCTCCCGCAGGAGGTTCTGCTCGACGTCACCCCCGCGCGCTTCGGCCACCGCCGTGTGGAAGGCGCGGACCTGGCGCAGGTCGCGGACGTCGCCGACGAACAGTGACCCACCCGGCACGAGGAGCCCGAGGGCCTTGCGCAGCACCTCCAGCAAGTACGTCCCGCTCGGGAAGTACTGGACGACCGAGTTGAGCACGATCGTGTCGAAGTACCCGGACGGCAGGCCGGTGACGTCGGCGGCGTCGCCGGTGCGCAGTTCGACGCGCCCGGCCAGCGCCGGGTCGGCGGCGACCCGCTCGCCCAGTGCGGCGATGACCTCGGCGGAGAAGTCCGTGCCCCAGTAGGACTCGCAGTCCGGGGCCAGCTCGGTCAGCAGCAGGCCGGTACCGACGCCGATCTCCAGCACCCGCTTCGGCTTCAGCGACCGGATCCGCGTGACGATCGCGTCCCGCCACTCGCGCATCTCCGCGCGTGGGATCGGCTCGCCCGTGTAGCTGGAATTCCAGCCGGCGAACTCGTCCTCGGCAGCCGAGTACATCGAGTCGTACAACTCGCGCCACTCGCCGACCTGCTCGGACTCCTCGGCCGGCGACGCGGAGGTGTCGGCGGGGACGACGTACCCGACCAGGCGGACGTCGCCCGGCCGGTCCTCCCGGGCCACGACCACGGCGTGGGCGACGTCGTCGTGCGTCGCGAGGGTCGCGGCGATCTCGCCGGGCTCGACGCGGAAGCCGCGGATCTTGATCTGCTCGTCGCCGCGGCCGAGGAACTCCAGGACACCGTCGGGGCGGAAGCGGGCGAGGTCGCCGGTGCGGTACATCCGCTCCCCCGGCTCGAACGGCGAAGCGACGAACCGTTCAGCGGTCAGCCCGGCCCGGCCCAGGTAGCCGCGGGCGAGCTGGACGCCGGCGAGGTACAGCTCGCCGGCGGTGCCGGGCGGTACCGGGCGCAGGGCGGCGTCGAGGACGTAGGTCCGGGTGTTCCACACCGGACGTCCGATCGGGACAGCGGGGTCCTCGACGGACGTCCGGTGTGAGGTGACGTCGACCGAGGCTTCGGTGGGACCGTAGAGGTTGTGCAGCTCGGCGTCCAGGACCTGGCCGAACTGGACGACGGCGTCGGTGGGCAGGGCTTCACCGCTGCACAGGACCCGGCGCAGGCTCGTGCACTCCCCCGCGGCCGGCTCCTGCAGGAAGACCTGGAGCATCGACGGGACGAAGTGGACGGTCGTGACCCCGCGGTCGCGAATCAGCCGGGCGAGGTAGGCCGGGTCCTTGTGGCCGTCCGGCCGGGCAAGGACCTCGGTGGCCCCGGTGATCAGCGGCCAGAGGAACTCCCACACGGACACGTCGAAGCTGGACGGCGTCTTCTGCAGCACGCGGTCGTCGCCGGTCAGGCCGTACTCGTCCTGCATCCACAGCAGCCGGTTGACGATGCCTTCGTGCGGCACGACGACGCCCTTGGGGCGGCCCGTCGAACCCGAGGTGTAGATGACGTACGCGGGGTTCTCCGGCCGGAGTGCGACGTCGAGCGGAGCGTCCGGAACTCCGTCGAGGAGGTCCGGGTCGTCCACGCGAACTGCGTGCGGCAGGTCATCGCCGGTCGCCAGCACGAGTGCCGGTGCGGCGTCGCCGAGCATGAACGCGATGCGCTCGGCCGGGTAGCCGGGGTCGAGCGGCAGGTAGGCCGCGCCGGTCTTGAGCACGGCGAGGATGGCGGTGACCAGGTGCGTCGAGCGCGGCAGGGCCAGGGCGACGACGCGCTCGGGCCCGGCGCCCCGATCGGCCAGCACGCGGGCGAGGCGGTTCGAGACGGCGTCCAGCTCGGCGTAGGTCAGCTCTTCGTCTTCGAAGACGAGCGCCGTGGCGTCCGGGGTCCGCGCGACCTGGGCGGCGAACAGCTCGGGCACGGTGACCGCGGGGACGTCTTCGACGGCTCCCGACCAGACCGCGGGCAGGGCGTCGCGTTCCGCCGGGGTGAGCACGTCGAGGCCGCCGAGCCGGCGGTCCGGCGCGGAGACGACCTGGCGCAGCAGGACTTCGAGGCGGTCGAGCAGACCGGTGACGGTCGTGTGGTCGAAGACCTCGGCGTTGAACTCGGCCTGGCCGTGGATGCCGTCGGCGCGCTGGGTGAAGGAGAACCAGAGGTCGAACTTGGCCGTGCCGGTGCCGACGGGCCGTTCGGTGACGGTCAGCCCGGGCAGCTCGACGCCGGCGCCGGGGGTGTTCTGCCACGCGAGCATGGTCTGGAACAGCGGGTGGTGCGCGAGCGACCGTGCCGGGTTGAGCGCTTCGACGAGGCGCTCGAACGGCACGTCCTGGTGGGCGTAGGCGTCGAGGCTGCGGTCCCGCACGCGAGCCACGAGGTCGCGGAACGACGGGTCGCCGCCGGTGTCGACGCGCAGGACGAGCGTGTTGACGAAGAAGCCGACGAGGTCGTCGAGCGCCGGGTCGGTCCGGCCGGCGATCGGGGTGCCGATCGGGATGTCGGTGCCACCGCCCAGCCGCGACAGCAGGGCGGTCAGGCCCGCGTGCACGACCATGAACGGGCTCGCTCCACACGCCCGTGCGAGGTCGGTGAGCCCGGCCTTCAGGCCGGCGTCCCAGGCGAAGGTGAAGAACTCGCCGCGGTAGGCCGACACCGCCGGGTGCGGCCGGTCGAGCGGGAGCGGGATGCGTTCGGGCAGGCCCTCAAGGGCAGTGCGCCAGTAGTCGAGCTGGCCGATCTCCTCGGTTGCGAGGAGTTCACGCTGCCAGAGCGTGTAGTCCGCGTACTGCACCGGAAGCGGCGTCCATTGTGGAGCTTCGCCGCGCAACCGGGCGCGATAGGCCGTGGCGATGTCCCGCCAGAGCGGAGCGAGCGACCAGCCGTCGGCGGCGATGTGGTGCACGACCAGGACCAGCACGTGCCGGCGCGGGTCGACGGTCAGCAGCGCGGCCCGCACCGGCACCCCGGCACCGAGGTCGAACACGCCGCGGACCAGCCCGTCCACAGTGGAGTCCACTTCGGACTCCGGTGTCTCGCGGACGGTCAGCTCCACCGCGGCTTCGGTCAGGACCTGCTGGTACGGCACGCCGTCGGCGGTCGGGAACACCGTCCGCAGCGCCTCGTGCCGGTCGAGGACGTCGTGCAACGCCGCCCGCAGCGCCTCGACGTCCAGCTCGCCCGCGAGCCGCATGACGAGCGGGACGTTGTAGGTCGCCGACCCGCCTTCCAGGCCGTGCAGGAACCAGAGCCGCTGCTGCGCGAACGACAGCGGCAGCCGCTCCGGTCGCTCGGCGACGCGGGTGAGCGGGCGCCGCTCGGTGCCGGCCACCGCCCCGGCCAGCAGCTCCGCCAGCGCGGCCGGGGTCGGCGCGTCGAACACCGCCCGCACCGGCACCTCGGCGCCGACCGCCGCGCGGATGCGCTGGATCAGCCGTGTCGCCAGCAGCGAATGCCCGCCGAGGGCGAAGAAGTCGTCGTCGGGGCCGACTGTGTGGATTGCCCCATCCCCACCCCATCCGAGGACGTCGGCGAACATCTCGCACACCAGCTGCTCGACGGGGTTGCGCGGCGCGCGTCCCGGCCCGGCGGCGAACCGCTCCGGGCTCGGCAGGGCCTTGCGGTCGAGCTTGCCCGAGGCGAGCACGGGCAGCTTGTCCAGCACGACGAACGCCGAAGGCACCATGTACAGCGGCAGCCGGTCGCGCACGTGCGCGCGCAGCGACGCCACCAGCGCGCCGGTCTCCCGCCGGGCCGCCGGGTTGTTCGCGTACGACGCGGGCGTGCCGGTCTGCCGCCCCGGGCGATAGGCGGGGGCGCCGCCGGCCGAGCGCCCCAATGTGGCATTGGGTGCGTCCAACGCACCGAACGCCACATTGGGTGCGTCAGACGCACCGAACGCCACATTGGGGCGCAGGAAGACGGCCTCGAGCGCACCACTCTCGGCGGCCCAGGTCACCGCCACGCGGTACCCGGTGCGGTCGCCGAGCCGGTGCAGAACTTCGACGTCGACGCCGTCACGGCGGTCGAGGGCGGCCAGCGCCGCCTCGGCGTCGCCCTCGTCCAAGGCGCGCACCGCCGCCAGCTCCCCGGCCAGCCGGGCGTCCGGGATCCCGGTCACGCGCAGCCGGCCGGGCGTCTCGGCGGTCAGGAACCGTTCCACCGAACCGAGATCGCCGAATGCGACGACCTGCTCGTCGACCGCGGCCGGCTTCGGCGCCTTCCGCAGGACGACGTCGTAGCGGTGCCGGGTCAGCTCGTTGTGCGCCTGCCCGCGCTTGACCCACAGGTCGACGTCGGCGAAGCCGTCCAGGCCGCGGGCCAGGGCCGGGAAGAAGTCGGGGTCGAGCACCAGCTCGCCCTCGCGCGCGATGGCCTGGTCGACCGCCGCGACGTCGGCCCGGCCGTGCCGCAGCTCGACCGCGGTGCGGAACGCCCGCAGCGAACGGAGGTTGCGGATGTCGCCGAGGAAGATCGTGCCGCCGGGGCGCACCAGGGCCGCCACGGTCCGGACGACCTCGGCGAGGTACTCGGCGCTCGGGAAGTACTGCGCGACCGAGTTGATGATCACGGTGTCGAACGGCTCGTCCGGCAGCTCGCCGAGGTCGTGCGCGGGGCGGGCGGCGAGGTGCACCCGGTCGGCGAACGGCGTCGCGGCGACCTCGCGCCGGACGTTCTCGATCGCGCTCTCGGAGAGGTCGACGCCCCAGTACGCCTCGGCGTCCGGCGCGATCCGGGAGAGGATGAGCCCGCTGCCGACGCCGATCTCCAGGACGCGCTTCGGCTCGAGCGAACGGATCCGCTCGGTGGTCGCCGCGTGCCACTCCCGCATCTCGGCGAGGGGGATGTCCGAGCCGTCGTAGCTGGAGTTCCAGCCGGCGAAGTTCTCTTCGATGCCGGTCGATCCGGCGAGCATCTCCTCGTGGACGGCGTGCCACTCTTCGACGTGGCCCTGCTCGGCCGCCTGGTCGCGGTCGGGCACCGGCACCGCGTAGGCGATCAGCTGCCCGTCCTGCGCGACGACGACCGACTGGCCGACGCGCGGGTGCTCGGCGAGCACCGACTCGATCTCGCCGAGTTCGATGCGGTAGCCACGGATCTTCACCTGGTCGTCGGCGCGGCCGAGGAACACCAGCCGCCCGTCCGGCAGCCACTTCACCAGGTCGCCGGTGCGGTAGAGCCGGCCACCCGCACCGAACGGGTCGGCCACGAACCGCTCCGCCGTCAGCCCCGACCGCCCGAGATAGCCACGCGCCAAGCCGGACCCGGCGAGGTACAGCTCGCCGACGACGCCGACCGGGACCGGCGCGAGGGACGCGTCGAGGACGTACGCGCGGGTGCCCGGGTCCGGAACGCCGATCGGCACGGCCGAGCCGGGCGCGATCTGCGGGTCGCAGAGTCCGAGTGTCGAGTTGGTCGTGGCCTCGGTCGGGCCGTAGGCGTTGAACATCCGGCGGCCGGGCGCCCACCGGCGCACCAGCTCCGGCGACACGCGCTCGGTGCCGGCCAGCAGCACGCTGTCGCGCGGGAGGTCGCAGTCGTCGGGGAACTCGGCGAGCAGCGCGGGCGGCAGGATCATGAAGTCGACGCCCTTGGCGTGCGCGTACTCAGCCAGCTCCGGGCCGGGAACGCGCCGCTCGGCGGGGACGATCACCAGGCGCCCGCCGGAAAGCAGGCCGAGGCACAGGTCCCAGAACGCGACGTCGAAGCTCGGCGACGCGAACTGCAGCACCCGGCTGTGCGGGCCCACCCCGAACCGCTGCGACTGCGTCGCGACGAGCTTCGTGACGCCGGCGTGCGACACCACGACGCCCTTGGGCCGGCCGGTGGAGCCGGAGGTGTAGATGACGTAGGCCGCGTTCGCCGGGACGATCGCCGCGGCCGGATCCGTGTCCGGCGCGGCACCGAGGTCGAGTTCGTCGAGGAGCACGACGTCGCCGTCGAAGCGGCCGGCGAGGTCGTTCGTGGTCAGCACGCACACCGGGCGGGCGTCGGTGACCATGAACGCGAGGCGCTCGGCGGGGTAGTCCGGGTCCAGCGGAAGGTAGGCGGCGCCGGCCTTGAGCACGGCCAGCTCGGCCACGATCATGTCCGGGGACCGGGGCACGGCGAGCGCGACCACCCGTTCCGGCCCGGCTCCGTGCCCGATCAGGACGTGGGCGAGCCGGTTCGCCCGCGCGTCCAGCTCGGCGTAGGTCAGTTCCTCGTCCTCGAAGACGAGCGCCACCGCGTCCGGGGCCTCCCGCACGCGGGCGGCGAACAGCTCCGGCAGGGTCGACAACGGCGTGTCGAGGCCGGTGTCGTTCCATTCTTCGAGGATCCGGCGCAGTTCCGGACCCGGCACCAGGTCCAGGCGCTCGACCGGCCACTGTGGACGGCTCAGGGCGTCGGCCAGGAGGTGCTCCAGATGATCGAGCATCCGATCCACTGTGGACTCGTCGAGGACGTCCGCGCGGTAGTCCGCGACGAGCGTGTCGCCGTCGACGGTCAGGTTCAGGTCCAGCGGCAGATCCGTCTCGGCGCCGAAACCGACGTTGACGACCACCGATCCCCCGCGACCGGGCTCCGGCCGCACTTCGGCGACCAGATCGTCGAAGGGGACTTCATGGGCGAAGGCCTCTTCGCGCGCCTCGCGCACGCGCGCGTCGACGTCCGCGAACCCGGGCGAGCCACCGAGGTCGACCCGCAGGGGCACCAGCGAGCCGAGGCCGAGGACGACGTCGGCGGTTCCCGCGTACCGGGACAGCAGCACCGCGAAGGCCGCGAGGAGGGCCGGCTCGTCGGCCGGCGGCAGCGGCCGGGTCAGCCGGGCCGGGACAGGCTCGGCGGAGTACGGCCGGTCGACCGGCAGGGCGAGCTCCTTCGGCGCCGAGGCGAGGCGGGTACGCCAGAAACCGAGCTCCGCCACCTGCTGCACAGCGTCACCGTTGCTCACCGGGAGACCAGCCTCCTGCTGCTCAAGACACCCTGAACCGGGTGTGGACTTAGGGCAACCTAACAAACCGAGGGTGAGAACGCACTGCTGTACCATCGGTTAGCCTTACCTAAAATGAGTACCAGTCGGAGGTGCGGTGCGAACAGACCCCGGAGGGATCGCTCTCACGCGACGCCCGCCACACACGGGCCGTGCGCTCGGCCTCTTGGCCGCCTTCGGTGTCCTGGTCCTCCTCTGCCTGCTGAGCGTCTGGCTGGGCTCCAAGGAGATCTCGTTCGGCGCCGTCTGGCAGGTGCTGTGGCACGACGACGGCTCCGCGGACGCCGTGATCATCCACAGTGTCCGGATGCCGCGGACGCTGCTCGCGGTCCTCGTGGGTGCCGGCCTCGGGCTCGCCGGCACGGTGATGCAGGCGCTGACCCGCAACCCGCTCGCCGACCCGGGCCTGCTCGGCGTCAGCGCCGGGGCCGCGTTCGCGATCGTCTTCTCGATCACCGTGCTGGGGATCAGCTCGCTCTACGGCTACATCTGGTTCGCCTTCGCCGGCGCACTCCTCGCCACCGCCGTCGTCTACTACCTAGGCACGCGCGGGCGGGCCGGGTCGAGTCCGGTCAAGCTCGCGCTCGCGGGCGCCGCCGTGACGGCCCTGCTCTCGTCCTTCACCAGCGCGATGGTGCTGTCGGACCCGGTGGCGCTCAACCGCTACCGCTTCTGGTCGGCCGGCTCGCTCTCCGGCGTGGACGCGACCGCGTTGCTGCAGATCCTGCCGTTCCTCGTGGTCGGCGTGGTGCTCGCGATCGCGAGCGGCCCGGCGCTCAACAGCCTGGCCCTCGGTGACGACGTCGCGATCGCGCTCGGCCGCAAGCTCGGCCCGCTGCGGCTGCGCGGCGCGCTGGCGATCACCCTGCTGACCGGCGCCGCGGTCGCCGTCGCCGGGCCGATCGTGTTCCTCGGCCTGATCGTCCCGCACGCGGTGCGGTTCGTGGTCGGGCCGGACCACCGCTGGCTGCTGCCCTACACCGCGATCCTCGCGCCGTGCCTGCTGCTCGCCGCCGACATCCTCGGCCGGGTCATGGCGCGGCCGAGCGAGATCCGGGCCGGCGTCATCGTCGCGTTCCTCGGCGCGCCGTTCTTCATCTACCTGGTCCGCCGCCGCAAGCTCGTGGAGTCCTGACATGAGCCTGCTGCAGGTGCGGCGCGACCGCGTCACCTTCCGCGTCGGTGCGGTGTCCGGCCGGGTCCGGCCCCGGCTGCTGCTCGTTTCCGTGGTCCTCGCGGTGCTCGCCTTCGTGCTGTTCTGCGTGGGCATGACCATCGGCGACGTCCCGATGACGGTGTCCGACGTGCTGTCCGGCCTGTTCGGCGGCAGCGACGGCGGAAACGGCTACATCGTGCAGGAACTGCGCCTGCCCCGGGCGCTGACCGGCCTGCTGGCCGGGCTCGCGTTCGGCGCGTCGGGCGCGGTGTTCCAGACGATCACCCGCAACCCGCTGGCCAGCCCGGACATGATCGGCATCAACGCGGGCGCGGCGACGGCCGTGGTCGCCGGGATCGCGTTCGGCTTCGGCGGCGGCCTCGGCACCACCACGCTGGGCCTGCTCGGCGGGCTGTGCACGGCGCTGCTGGTGTACGCGCTGGCGTGGCGGCGCGGGACCACCGGGTACCGGATCCTGCTGGTGGGCATCGGCATCTTCGCGATGTGCACCAGCCTCACCGACTACCTGCTCAGCAAGGCGCAGATCACCGAGGCGCAGGCGTCGATCGGCTGGCTGGTCGGCAACCTCGCCAACCGCGGCTGGGAACACGTCGTGCCGCTGTTCGCCGCGCTCGTCGTGCTGTTCCCGGTGGTGCTGGCGCTGTCCCGCTGGATGCAGACGCTGCTGCTCGGCGACGACGTCGCCGCCGGGCTCGGCACGCCGGTGCAGCCGGTCCGGCTCGGCCTGCTGCTGGCCGGGGCCGGCCTGGTCGCGTTCGCGACGGCGTCGGCGGGCCCGATCTCGTTCGTCGCGCTGACCGCGCCGCAGATCGCGCAACGGCTCGCCCGGCTCTCCTCGCCGCCGATCACGGCGTCCGCGCTCACCGGCGCGGTCGTGGTGCTGGGCAGCGACATCATCGCGCGCTCGCTGACGGCGTCGGCGCTCCCGGTCGGCATCGTGACCGGCGTGCTCGGCGCCCCGCTGCTGCTCTGGCTGCTGGCCAGGGCCAACCGATCCGGCTCCGGAGGCTGACCGAGATGACACCGTCCTTGCGGGTGCAGGACCTCCGCGTCGCCTACGACGACCGGGTCGTCATCGACGGCCTCGACCTCGACATCCCCCCGGAGCAGATCACGGCGATCGTCGGGCCGAACGCGTGCGGGAAGTCGACCCTGCTGCGCACGCTCGCCCGGCTGCTCACGCCGAAGTCGGGCGGGGTGTACCTCGACGGCCGCTCGATCCACGACCTGCCGACCCGCCAGGTCGCCCAGCAGCTCGGGATCCTGCCGCAGTCCCCGGTGGCGCCGGAGGGCATGACGGTGGCCGACCTGGTCGGCCGCGGCCGCGCCCCGCACCAGAGCTGGTGGCGGCAATGGTCCACATCGGACGAAGGCGCGGTCGCGTCGGCACTGGAGGCCACGGAGCTGACCGACCTCGCCGACCGCCCGGTGGACGAGCTCTCCGGCGGCCAGCGGCAGCGGGCGTGGATCGCGATGGCGGTCGCGCAGGACACCCCGGTGCTGCTGCTCGACGAGCCGACGACGTACCTCGACCTGGCCCACCAGATCGACGTGCTGGACCTGGTCGTCGACCTCAACCGCGGCGAAGGCCGGACGGTGGTCATGGTGCTGCACGACCTGCCGCAGGCGTGCCGCTACGCCGACCACGTGATCGCGATGAAGTCCGGGCGGATCGTGGCGTCGGGCAAGCCGGTGGAGGTCATCACGGAGGAGCTCGTGGACGAGGTCTTCGACGTGCGCTGCCAGGTGACCCCGGACCCGGTGAGCGGGACGCCGATGGTGATCCCGATCAGCCGCCACCACCCGGCACCGGTCGACTAGCGCTATCCTGGGCGTGGCCCGCCTCGTGCCGTTCCGAGGTCCGTCCGGCCACCACCCCACTCCTGGAGCTGACCTGTGTTCGTGCTGCCCGAAACCACCACCGGATCCGAGCGTCTCCTGCTGGAGGCGACGATGGACCGCCAGCGCCGCGCGGTCGCCGACACCGCGCGCGGCCTGCCCGAAACCGACGTCCGGCAGCGCCTGGTCCCGTCCCTGACCACGCCGATCGGCCTCGTCAAGCACGCCGCGATGGCCGAACGCCGCTGGTTCCAGCTCCTTCTGCTCGGCCTCGCCGAGTCCGAGTGCGACGGGCCGACGACCCCGGGCGACGCCAGTTTCGTCGTCGCCGAAAGCGAAAGCCTCGCCGACGTGCTCGCCGAGTTCGAGCGGGCGAGCGCGCGCTCACGCGAGATCGCGGCCCGCTTCGAACTCGACGACACGTGGACGCACGACGTCCTCGGCGAGGTCAGCCTCCGGTTCGTCTACCTGCTCCTGATCGAGGACTTCGCCCGGCACGCCGGGCACGGCGACATCCTCCGGGAGCAGCTCACCGCGCGCTGACCGCGTACTCGCCTTCGGGTGCGGCGACCACCCGGCGGTCCACAATGGACTGCAGGATCTCCCCCACCCGCACCGCGGTGTTCGACAGCAGCGACGACGTGATCCCGTGCGTGTGCTCGGTGCCGCCCTGCAGGTAGATCCCGCCGCGCAGGGGCGGCTCCGTCGTGAGCCGGTAGTCGCGCTCGACGCGGAGGCGGCCTTCGTCGTCCCGCAGGCAGCGCGGGCCGAGCTCGCCCAGCAGCGGCGTCGGGTCCGCCGGCCGGTAGCCCGTGGCGTAGATGACCGCGTCGGCCTCCAGCACCGTCTGCGCACCCGACGTCAGGGACTCGATCGTCACCGTCCCCGCGTCGGTGACCTCGACCGGGCGCGAGACGTTGAACAGCCGCAGCCGCTCCACGCCCAGCACCTTCTCGCGGTACATCCGGCGGTACAGCTCGTCGATCAGGTCGATGTCGACGGCCGAGTAGTTCGTCGCGCCGTGGTAGCGCATCAGGCGGTCCTTGACCGGCTCGCCCGCGCGGTAGAACTGGTCGACGGCGTCCGGGTCGAAGATGCGGTTCGCGAACGAGCTGTCGTCGGCCGGGCTGTAGCCGTAGCGCGCGAACACCGCGCACACCTCGGCGCGCGGGAACTCGTCGTGCAGCAACGCCGCGACCTCCGCCGCGCTCTGCCCGGCGCCCACCACGACGAACCGGCGGGGATCGGTGCCGCGCAACGCGTCCACGCGGAACAGCAGCTCGCTGTTGTGCCAGATCCGCTCGCCGGCGGTAACGCCCTCGGGCAGCTGGGGCCGCAAGCCCGTGCCCACCACCAGGTTCCGGGCGCGCAGCGAAGAGCCGTCCGAGGCCTCGACGTCGAAGTAGGCGACTTCCGGACCGTCGTACACCGGCTTCACCGCGACGACCTCGGTGCCGTAGGAGACGACGTCGTCGACCTTCGCGGCCGCCCACTCGAAGTAGTCGTGGAACTCGACGCGCAGCGGGAAGAGGTTCTTGTGGTTGATGAAGTCGACCAGCCGGCCGACCGATCGGAGGTAGTTCAGGAAGCTGAACCCGCTGGTCGGGTTGCGCATGGTGACCAGGTCCTTGAGGAACGACACCTGCATGGTCGCGGTGTCGATCAGCATCCCGCGGTGCCAGCCGAAGCGCGGTTGCCGCTCGAGGAAGTGCGCGGTCACCGGCTCGCCCGGGCCCGCGTTGTGCTCGGCGAGAGCGATGGCGAGGGCCAGGTTCGACGGGCCGAAGCCCACCCCGACGAGGTCGTAGATCGGGATCTCTTCGCCGGCCTCTGCAGTCATGGTGCTCCCTTGCGCGCTTCGGTACCGTTCAGGGAACCCTAACCTAACTTAGGCGAGCCTCGCCTAGTACGTTCGTGGTGATGTTCGTCCCCGATCACGAAGGGCACTCTCGAATGCGCGTGGCGATGTTCGGCTACCAGACCTGGGGGCACCGGACCCTCCAGGCGCTCATCGACGCCGGCCACGAGGTTGCCCTCGTGGTCACGCACCCGAAGAGCGACCACGCCTACGAGCGCATCTGGGCCGACTCGGTCGCCGACCTCGCCGAGGCGAACGGCATCCGCGTCCTGCTGCGCAACCGCCCGGACGACGCCGAGCTGCTGGCCGAGCTGAAGGCGGCGGAGCTCGACCTGATCGTGGCGAACAACTGGCGCACGTGGCTGCCGCCGGAGATCTTCGAGCTGCCGCGCCACGGCACGCTGAACATCCACGACTCGCTGCTGCCGTCCTACGCGGGTTTCTCCCCCCTGATCTGGGCGATGATCAACGGCGAGAAGGAGGTCGGCGTGACGGCCCACATGATGGACGGCGAGCTCGACGCCGGCGACATCGTCCTGCAGCGCGCGATCCCGGTCGGGCCCGCGGACACGACGACGGACCTGTTCCACCGCACGGTCGACCTGATCGCGCCGATCACGGCCGAAGCGATCTCGATGATCGAGACCGGCTACACGCCGGTGCCGCAGGACCGCACGAAGGCGAGCTTCTTCCACAAGCGCGCGGCGCGGGACAGTCTCATCGACTGGACGTCCCCGCCCGCGGACATCGAGCGGTTCGTGCGCGCGCTGTCCGACCCGTACCCGAACGCGTTCACCTACCACCGGGGCGAACAGCTCCGGATCCTGCGAGCCTCGGTGTCCCACGGGAACTACGGCGGCACGCCGGGCCGCATCTTCATCCGGGAGGGCGAGGGCGTGGTGATCGTGGCGGGCCCGGAGGCCCGGCGCGGTCAGTCACCGGGGCTGCTGGTGGAACAGGTCCGCACGGCCGACGGCACGGACCTGCCCGCGCACGAGTACTTCAAGACGATGGGCGGGTACCTCACCGACCGCCCCTGACTCAGCTGTCGTCCATTCCCGGTCCGGCGTCCAGCTGCGGCTTCGCCGCAGCTGGGAGCCGCGGCTTGGCGGCGCTCTCGACCTGCGGCCTCTCGGTGTCCACCGGTAGCACGCCGGTTGCGTCCGACGCGCCGGGCAGGGTCCTGATGATGGTGTCCTGGGCCCACCGTTCGCTGAACCCGGCCAGGAAGGACAGGCCGGCGAAGAACAACCAGATCTTTTCCGCCGCACCGGGCATCGCGATCGGCAACAGCCCGCCGGCCACGAGTACGAACAGAACCGCACCGAAGACCGCACCGATGATCGACCGGAAAGCACCCGAAAGAACGGTGACGAAGCGGCCTTGGTCGATGCCGACCTGCACCTTCCGCCGGTTCGTGATGCGCACCATCACGCTCACCATCGCCCCGAGCCCGCCACAGGCCAGGCACACCACGACCGGCGCCCCGTTTTCGAGCCTCAACGACAGGGCAGAGGCCGAGTACACACCGGCCACCACGACGAGCGCGCCCAGGAAGATGCCGGAGAGGTACCGGATCAACGCCGACTTCATCGCGGCGACGTAGGCGTAGCGCTCGATCTGCTTGGTTTCCTTCTTCGCGGCGCCGGCCGCACCCAGGATGCGCTTCGCCTCCACCGCGGTGCGGTCCCGCCCCGCGGACATCGCGTCGAGCACCGCCAGCAGGTGCGCCCCGGTGGTGTAGATGCCCTGGGTGAGGATCTCCTGGACCCGCCCGCGCAGAAGGACCGCGTACTTTCGTTCGACCCGCCGGGCGGAGCGGAAGACGGCGTCGAACTCGGGGGTACTCCGGCTCGGGTCGTAGAAGAGCCTGGTCTTGTAGACGACACCGCGGGACCAGCGGCCGCGCTTCTGCGCGACGAGCAGCAGTGCCGCCGGGAAATTGAGGGCGTAGTACTCCTCGAGGATGCGTCCTTGGTTCTTCTCGAACGCCGCGCGCAACCGCGCGAAATTCGGCCGTTCCGGTTCCTGGTGCGCGACGATCAAATCGTGCACCGACGGTGTATCGACGATCTTCGTCGCCTTGTTCCGCGGTGGATCTTCCATTGTCTCAGCCTCCCCGACCGATTTATCGCAGAATCCCCCGACGCCGGCTGCTTGTTACGGAGTGCGAGAAACGCGCCGAGATACCGCCCTTTCGGACGAGCCGGGTAACGCCCTCCGGCTCGACGAGGACGACGTCCCCACCCGATCACCACCGGCATCTGCCGCTCACTTTCCCGGGAAAGTGCCGCCCGTGAGGTCCTTGACCATGGTGTCGGAATCCGCGGAGCCCGCGCCCACGATCTCGTAGCCTTCCGCGAGGTAGAGCCGCTGCGCGAAGTTCTTCCGTTCGACGCTGAGCCCGATCCGCCGGATGCCCGCCTCGACGGCCCGCGCTTCGAGAGCGCGCAGGAGTGTCCGCCCGACCCCGCGGCCGCGCCAGGGGGCGGCCACGCCGATCGTCAGCTCGGGCACGTCGGCGGCGACGAACCCGTACCCCGGTTCCTCGGGCGGGAAGAAGCGCAGCCACGCCGCGCCGACGCGCTCGCCGTCCACTTCGGCGACCACGCCCAGGTCGTCTTCCCGTGGCCAGCCCGCGATGTAGTGCGCGGTGTTCGGCGCCGCCAGCACCCGGCGGCGGCTCTGCTTCTTCCATTCGGGCGACCAGTTGACGGCCGCCACGAGCATGTCGGCGAGGAAGTCGCCGTCGTCGCGGCCCGCCTCGCGGACGATCACCGTTCGCTGACCTTGCCGCCGTCGACCTCGAGGCGGCGCGTGACGTGCACGGCGTCGAGCATCCGGCGGTCGTGCGTCACCAGCAGGAGCGTGCCCGGGTACTTGTCCAGCGCCGCTTCGAGCTGCTCGATCGCCGGCAGGTCCAGGTGGTTGGTCGGCTCGTCCAGCACCAGCAGGTTCACCCCGCGGGCCTGGAGCAGGGCCAGCGCGGCCCGCGTGCGTTCGCCCGGCGAGAGCGTCGCCGCGGACCGCAGCACGTGCGCGGCCTTCAGCCCGAACTTGGCCAGCAGCGTCCGGACTTCGGCGTCGGGCAGCTCCGGGACCTCGCGTGCGAACGCGTCGGCGAGCGGGACGTCGCCGAGGAACAGCCGCCGTGCCTGGTCGACCTCGCCGACGACGACGCCGGGCCCGAGCGTCGCGCTGCCTTCGTCCGGGGCGAGCCGGCCGAGCATCGCGGCCAGCAGCGTCGACTTGCCCGCGCCGTTCGCGCCGGTGATGGCGACCTTGTCCGCCCAGTCGATCTGCAGGTCGACCGGCCCGAGCGTGAACCCGCCGCGCCGGACCACCGCGCCGCGAAGGGTCGCGACGACCGCGCCCGCCCGCGGAGCCGCGGAGATCTCCATCCGCAGCTCCCACTCCTTGCGCGGCTCCTCGACGACGTCCAGGCGCTCGATCATCCGGTCGGTCTGCCGCGCCTTCGACGCCTGCTTCTCGGTGGCCTCGGTGCGGAACTTGCGGGCGGACTTGTCGTTGTCGGGCTGCTTCCGGCGGGCGTTCTTGACGCCCTTCTCCATCCACGCCCGCTGCATCCGCCCGCGCGCTTCGAGCGCGGCCTTCGTGTCGGCGAACTCCTCGTAGTCCTCCCGCGCGTGCCGCCGCGCGACCTCGCGTTCTTCGAGGTAGGCCTCGTAGCCCCCGCCGAAGACGTTGACCTGCTGCTGCACGAGGTCCAGCTCGACGACGCGGTCGACGGTCCGGGCCAGGAACTCGCGGTCGTGGCTGACCAGCACGGTCGCCGCCCGCAACCCGGACACGAACCGCTCCAGCCGGGCGAGGCCGTCCAGGTCGAGGTCGTTGGTCGGCTCGTCGAGCAGGAAGACGTCGTAGCGGCTCAGCAGCAGCGACGCGAGCCCGGCGCGCGCGGCCTGCCCACCCGAGAGCGACGTCATCGGCTGGTCCAGGTCGACGGCCAGCCCGAGGTCGGCCGCCACTTCGGCGGCCCGTTCGTCGAGGTCGGCGCCGCCCAGGTCGAGCCACCGGTCGAGAGCCACCGCGTAGTGGTCGTCCGCGCCGGCTTCGCCCGCGGTGAGGGCCTCGGTCGCCGCGTCGAGGTCCGCCTGCGCCGCCGACACGCCGGTGCGCCGCGCCAGGAAGGCACGCACCGACTCGCCTTCGCGCCGCTCGGGCTCCTGGGGCAGGTGCCCGACGGTCGCGGTCGGCGGATTCAGCCGGATCTCGCCGTCGTCGGGTTTCGCGAGCCCGGCCAGCGTCCGCAGGAGCGTCGACTTGCCGGCGCCGTTGACGCCGACCAAGCCGACGACGTCGCCGGGCGCGACCACGAGATCGAGGCCGGAGAAGAGGATGCGGTCACCGTGGCCCGCGGCCAGGTCCTTCGCGACGAGAGTTGCGCTCATGAGGTAGCCGAGTCTACGGGCCCGTGGTGAACTGTCAGATCATGGTCAGAACCACCGACTGTGTGTGTCCGGTGGCGCTTTGATCACTCAGTGTGGGTAACCTGTTCGGTTGTCGATACCCCCGAGCAGTGAGGTGAAACAGCATGGGCGAATCCGCTCCCCCGGTCACCCTCGGCCGCAGGCCGAAACCGAGGGAAGGCCGCCCGTCCGCGCCCCGGCCCACGGTGAGCCGGCGCCGCGAGGTCAGCCACGCCAGTGCGCGGTCGCTGCTGATGACCGTGCTCGGCGAGTACACGCTGCCGCGGGACAAGCCGGTCTGGACGTCGATGCTGGTCGAGGTGCTCGGCGTCCTCGACATCGAGGAGAAGTCGGCGCGGCAGGCGCTGGCCCGCTCCGCCGCCGAGGGCTGGATGGTCTCCGAGCGCGTCGGGCGCCGTGTGCGCTGGTCGCTGACGCCGCCGGGCCGCCGTCTCCTGACCGAAGGCGCCGAGCGGATCTACGCGTTCGGCCGCGAAGAGCGCCCCTGGAACGGCCAGTGGCTGATGCTGATCGTCTCCGTGCCGGAGGCCAAGCGCGACCTGCGGCACCGCCTGCGCACGCGCCTGACCTGGGCGGGCTTCGGCTCGCCCGTCGCCGGGGTGTGGGTCAGCCCGGACCTGAGCCGTCAGCGCGAGGCCCAGCAGATCGTCAGCGAGCTCGGCCTCGACGCCCAGGCGATGTCCTTCACCGCCACCTACGGCGAGGTCGGCGAGCAGGAGACGATGGTCGCCCGGTCCTGGGACCTGACCGAGCTGAAGGACCGCTACGAGGACTTCATCGACCGGTTCACCGGCCTGCACCCGACCGGCGGCCGGGCGGTGCTGCGCGCGCAGACCGAGCTGGTGCACGAGTGGCGGCGGTTCCCGTTCCTCGACCCGCAGCTGCCCGCCGAGCTCCTGCCGGCGAAGTGGAGCGGGACGAAAGCGGCGGAACTGTTCCATCACAAACACGTCGACTGGCGCCCGGAGGCCCAGCAGTATTGGGACGACCTCGTCTCCGCCGAAGAATCAGGGTGACCATGACCGACCAGGCCCGCCTCGACCGTGACGGCGGGCTCGCCGTCCTGACGATCGACGCTCCGCCGTTGAACCTCTACACGGCTGCCCTGCAGTCTTCGCTGTCGACGGCGATCGATTCGCTGGAGGAGGCGCCCGCGCGGGCGCTGCTGATCCGCGCCGAGGGCAAGGTCGTCAGCGGCGGGGTCGACGTCTCGCTGTTCGACGCGCAGGGCTCGCCCGCCGAGGCGAAGGTGCTCTTCGACGAGATGCTCGCGGTGCCGGACCGGATCGCGGCGCTGCCGTTCCCGACGGTGTTCGCCGCGCACGGCCTGTGCCTGACCTGGGCGTTCGAGGTGGCCGTGGCCTGCGACATCATCTTGGCCGCGTCGCGCGCGAAGTTCGGGCTGGTCGAGAAGGTCGTCGGGCTGACGCCGACCATGGGCGGCACCCAGCGGCTCGCCGCGCGGGCGGGCATCGGCCGCGCCAAGGAGTTCGTGATGACCGGCGACACCTACGACGCCGCGACGCTCGAGCGCTGGAACGTCGTCAACCGCGTCCTGCCGGACGAAGGCTTTGAAGACGCCGCGCGGTCCTTCGCTGTGCGGCTCGCCGAAGGCCCGACGCGCGCCCACGCGGCGACCAAGCGCGTCCTCGACCACTTCTCCGCCGGCGGCGTCCCGGAGGCGAACGCGCACATCACGTCGATCGCCGCGGAGCTCTTCGAGACCGAGGACCTCCGGGGCGCCGTGAAATCGTTCCTCGCCGACGGGCCGGGCAAGGCGACGTTCTCGGGGCGTTAACAGTCCGTTCGGACAGCGGTTTCCGCCGTTCGGTCGTGCGCGGTTCTCCTCGCACCGGGTTACATTCGGACGTGGTCTAGACCACCACGTCCGTCTGCTTCGTGTCGCTTGGAGAACCGCCATGAGACGCACTCCCGCACGACTACGCTCCGCGCTCGCCGCCGTACTGATCGCCGCCGGCGGTGTCGCGGCGCTCGCCCCGCCCGCCGCCGCGGCCGGTTCGCTGACCGCGACCCTCGCGCTGAGCGGCACGACCGGCACCTACACCGTCGCCAACACCGGCACCGCGTCGGTGACCAACTGGGCGATCACCTTCACCCTGCCCGCCGGCGTCACCGCCTCGACCGGCGAAAACGGCACGGTGACCCAGAACGGCACGCAGGTCACGCTCACCCCGGCGTACTACATCGCGACGCTGGCTCCGGGCCGGAACACCTACCCCTACAGCCCGACCTTCCGGCTCAGCGCGGCCGCGACGCCGGCGCAGTGCCGCGTCGACAACGCGAACTGCGACGGTTCACCGGACACTCCCCCGAGCGCGCCGGCGAACCTGCGGCTGGTCGCGAAGACGACCAAGACGGTCGCGCTGGCGTGGAACGCCTCGACGGCCGGTTCGCTGCCGGTGACCGGTTACGACGTCTACCAAGGGGCCTCGCTGGCCGCGTCGGTCACCGGGACGAGCGCGACGATCAGCGGGCTCACACCGAGCACCGCTTACTCGTTCACGGTGAAGGCCAAGGATTCGAAGGGAACCGCCTCGTCGGCCAGCGCCGCGTTGGCCGTGACCACCAACAACCCGGCCGACGACACCTCTCCGCCTTCGACACCGGCTGGGCTGCGCTCGACGGCCGCCGACGCGACCTCGGTGTCACTCACGTGGACCGCGTCCACCGACAACACCGGCGTCGTCAGCTACGACGTCTATCGCGGTTCCTCCCTGGCGACGACGGTGACCACGACCTCCGCTGTCGTGACCGGGCTGGCACCGTCCACTTCGTACACCTTCACGGTGCGCGCCCGGGACGGCTACGACAACGTGTCGGCGCCGAGCACCGCCGTGACCGCGCGGACCGGTGACATCGTGTCCGGGTACGCGAAGGTCGGCTACTTCGTGCAGTGGGGCATCTACGGGCGCCAGTACTTCGTGAAGAACCTCGAGACTTCGGGGGCGGCTTCCCAGCTCACGCACCTGCTGTACGCGTTCGAGAACATCGACCCGGTGAACCTGACGTGCCTGTCCGGCGTCACGAAGGGCACCACGGCGAACCCGCAGGACCCCAACCAGGGCGACGGCGCGGGTGACGCCGAAGCCGACTATTCACGGCCGTTCTCGGCGGCGCAGTCGGTGGACGGCGTGGCCGACACGGGCTGGGAATCGTTGCGGGGCAACTTCAACCAGCTCAAGAAGCTCAAGGCGAAGCACCCGAACCTCAAGGTGCTGGTCTCGCTGGGCGGCTGGACGTATTCGAAGTACTTCTCCGACGTCGCGGCCACCGACGCGGCGCGGAAGAAGTTCGTCGCGTCGTGCGTCGACACGTGGATCAAGGGCAACCTCGCGTCCTACGGTGGCGCGGGCGGCCCGGGCACGGCGGCCGGCCTCTTCGACGGCATCGACCTCGACTGGGAGTGGCCCGCGAGCGCCGACGGCCACCCGGGCAACCACTGGAGCCCGAGCGACAAGGACAACCTGACGGCACTGCTGGCCGAGTTCCGCGCACAGCTCGACGCGTACGGCGCGACGACCGGCAAGCGGTACCAGCTGCACGCGTTCACCCCGGCCGACCCGGCGAAGGTGGCGTCGGGCTGGGACCTGTCCCGCGTCTTCAGCTACCTGGACGTCGCGAACGTGCAGGGCTACGACTTCCACGGCTCGGGCAGCGACAACTCGTGGGAGCCGAACCGCACCGGTCACCAGGGCAACCTCTACGCCGACGCGGACGACCCGTACAACTTCCACTTCAGTGCGGAAAGCGCGATCAACGCCTACACGAACGCGGGCGTCGATCCTCGCAGGTTGACTCTGGGCTTGGCGTTCTACGGCCGTGGTTGGCAAGGTGTCGCCGACGGCGGAAAGCACGGCGAGTGGCAGTCGGCAACCGGCGCGGCACCGGGCCAGTTCGCCGAGGAAGCGGGCACCCGGGGCTACGCGAACCTCGTGGCGAGCGTGCCGGCGTGCACGGTTTACCACGACACGGCGGCGGTCGCGACGTCGTGCTACACGGGCAACGGCGGCCAGTGGTGGACGTTCGACGATGCCTGGTCGATCGGGCTGAAGACGACCTGGCTGAAGCAGCGCGGCCTGCTCGGCGTGATGGCGTGGGAGATGTCGGGTGACACCGGGACGTTGATGAACGCGGTCAGCGCGGGTCTCGGTTAGCGGTACGGCTATTCAGCCCACTGAACGGAAGTTGCTTTCCGTTCAGCGGGCTGAACAATTCCCGTCTCTTTTCTTCAGGAGCCGAAGAAAGGCCTCCCCACTTCTTGACGAGTGATGGTCTGGACCATAACTGGCCGGACCCCCAGACATCGTCGTCTCGAGGAGAGCCATGTCCCGCTTGAGAAGACTCTTGACTTCGGCCCTTTCGGTTCCACTCGCCCTGGGCCTCGTCGCCACCCCGGCACCCGCGGCGCCGGCGACGTTCACGCACCCGGGCGTGCTGGTCAGCCGCCCGCAGCTGGACTTCGTGAAGGCGCAGGTGAAGGCCGGCGCCCAGCCGTGGAAAGCAGCGTACGACCAGGCCGCGGCAAGCTCCTACGCATCCCTTTCCCGGACCCCGAAACCGCGCGCGGTCGTCGAATGCGGCTCGTATTCGAACCCGAACTACGGCTGCACGGACGAGCGCGAGGACGCGATAGCGGCGTACACGGACGCCCTGATCTGGTACATCTCGGGCGACGCGCGCTACGCACAAAAGGCGATCGCCTTGATGGACGCGTGGTCGGCGACGATCACGAGCCACACCAACAGCAACGCGCCGTTGCAGACGGGCTGGGCGGGCTCGTCCTGGCCCCGCGCGGCGGAGATCATCAAGTACACGTACACGAGCTGGCCCAACTCGGCCCGCTTCGGCACGATGCTGAGGGACGTGTACCTGAACAAAATCATCAACGGCAGCAACAGCAACGGCAACTGGGAACTGTCCATGATGGAGGCCGCGGTCGGCATCTCGGTGTTCCTGGAGGACAAGACGAGCTTCGACAAAGCGGTTTCGAGGTACCGCAACCGCGTCGCAGCGTATGTCTACCTGTCTTCGGACGGCGCGTTGCCGAAGACGGTCCCCGGCAGCGGCCTGTCCACTCGCGACCAGATCGTGGGCTACTGGCAGGGCCAGGCAACGTTCGTGGACGGCCTAACACAGGAAACCTGCCGCGATTTCACCCACACAGGCTATGGAATCGCGTCGATCGCAGACGTGGCGGAGACGCTGCGCATCCAGGGCCAGGACGTGTACGGAACGGACGTGGGCGAGCGCCTGCGCCAGGCGCTGGGGTTCCAGTCGAAGTACCAGCTGGGCACGGCGGTGCCGTCGTGGCTCTGTGGCGGTCACCTGAACCTCGGCCTGGGTCCGGTGACGGAGGTGGGCTTCAACGCGTTGCACACCCGCTTGGGCATCGCGATGACGAACACGCAGACCCTGACGGAGCGCCAGCGCCCGGCGGGCTCGAACAACCTGTTCGTGGCATGGCAGACCCTGACCCACGCGTCGAACCCGGCTTGATCTTGACGCGATCCGCCTGACCTGCGTTTCCGCAGGTCAGGCGGATGAGGCCCCCGCGTGCAGGGCCGTCTGGCGGGCACGCTAAAGTACTTCTCACGCACTCAGCGAGTGCGGGTCCGGGCTGTGGCGCAGTTTGGTAGCGCACTTGACTGGGGGTCAAGGGGTCGCAGGTTCAAATCCTGTCAGCCCGACGGACACACTTGCAGGGCCCGTGAGCAGCATAACCGCAGCTCACGGGCCCTTTGTGTTGCCGCGCCTCGCTCCCTCCGTGATCATCCGCCCGACGCATCGCGGCCGCGATCATCGCCGGCGGGATCCGGTACCCGCGGCATCTCCACGACGGGCGAATGGCCTACTTCGCGTCCGCGAGCTAAACCACCCACCGAGTGATGCGTGGGGAGGTCGAAGGTCGCTTCGTCCAGGGCCGGAGGAGCAGATCCGGTGGCAGTCGAAAGGGCGCGAATGAGGAAACCCTGGAGAACCATCGTCAGCGTGGCGGTCGCTGCAGTCACCGTCGTCTTCCTGCCAACGCCCCCAAGAGCGCGAACGAAGCATCGGAGGGAAACCTTGGCACGCGCCACTTCTCCAACGGCTTGAACGTGGCCCGCCACATCAGCTCGTACGTCATCAAAGCCGGTTCCGGATGTTCCGTCACCTTCTGGGACCAGACGGGCTTCAACGGCAACAGCGTCTCCTGGAACCAGAACTGCGAAAACCTGACCAGGTGCTTCGGTCCCTACTTCAACGACCGCGCACTTTCGCTCGCCGTCACCTGAGCGGCTGGTGATCAGCGAAATTCAGTCGCTCGGCCGGACACACGTCGTTAGCCTCCGCCGGGTGATCCACGAAGACCCACGTGCGTACCTGCTCGGGCTTGAAGGCATTGCCTTGCTGCGCGCGTTCACCGGAGAGTTCGACCGCGACTTCGTGGAGGCCCGGATCGCCGAGATCCGCGGGATCCTCGCGGATCAGGCGTTGGCGAACGCGGCCGTGGAAGTCGACCGGGTCGACACGGTTGCGGGCTACCGGCGGTGGTCGGCGACGTACGACCGGCCCAACTCGGCGTTCGACATCGACGAGCCCGTCGTCGAAGAGATCGTGAACTCGCTGCCCGTGGGGGTCGCGCTGGACGCCGCGTGCGGAACCGGTCGCTATGCCGGACTTCTGGCCGGGCGTGGCCATCGGGTCATCGGCGTGGACAGCTCGCCCGACATGCTCGCCCGCGCGCATGTCCGGGTACCGCAGGCCGAGTTCCTGCTCGGTGATCTGCATCGACTCCCGGTCGCCGACGCCGAGGTCGATCTGGTCGTGTGCGGCTTGGCGCTGACCCACATCCCGAGGCTCGAGCCGGTGCTGGCGGAGTTCGCCAGGGTTCTGCGCCCGGGCGGACACCTGGTGATCGCCGACATGCACCCCGAGCGTGTGGCACAAGGCGCGATTCCACCCGTGCGCAGTGCCGAGGGTCGACCTGGACGCCTGAGCTCCCACCGCCACTCGATCGGGGACTACCTGCGCGCCGCGCTGCCGGTGGGACTGCGGGTGCGTCGCTGCGAGGAACCCCCGGTGCCGACCGGCGAACGGCCGGGGCCCGCGGATCGGACAGTGCTGGGGCCGTGGGAACTGTGGCCGTGGTGTCTGGCCGACATGGTGCCCGAAGCGGCACAAGCCGTCAGCGCCGGTACGCCGGCGATGGTCATCTGGCATTTCCGGCTGTCCACGAGGGAAAGGGAATGACCGCGGTGCCGGCCACGCTGGATCCGACGACCGGACCCGGTAGGGTGGTCCGAGCCGATTCGAGGGGGAAGCGATGAGCGATCAGGAAGGTGCGGACTGGATTCCGGCCGGGGCCGAC
This sequence comes from Amycolatopsis sp. NPDC051106, assembly GCF_040682775.1. Lineage (NCBI taxonomy): Bacteria > Bacillati > Actinomycetota > Actinomycetes > Pseudonocardiales > Pseudonocardiaceae > Amycolatopsis > Amycolatopsis sp. NPDC051106. The sequence continues at coordinate 90,104 of NZ_JBFBBQ010000027.1, forward strand.
CTTTCCCGGCCCAGTGCCGCCCGGATCTACGACTACCTGCTCGGCGGGGCCCACAACCTCGCCGCCGATCGGGACGTCGCCCAGAAACTCGAGGCCATCCAGCCTCAGGTCGCCGCCGTGGCGCGGCGGAACCGGGCCTTCCTGCGCCGGGTCGTGCGGTTCATGCTCGAGCGAGGCATCCGGCAGTTCCTCGATCTCGGCTCCGGGATCCCGACCGTCGGCAACGTGCACGAAGTCGCCCAGGCGGTCGATCCGCGGTCCAAGGTCGTCTACGTCGACCACGAACCCGTCGCCGTCGCGCACAGTCTCATGCTGCTCAAGGACAACCCGAACGCCGAGGCCCTCGAGGCCGATGCCACCGACACCGCGGCCGTGCTCGGCTCCGAGCCCGTCAAGAAGCTGCTCGACCTCGAGGAACCCGTCGGGCTGCTGGCCATCACGCTCGGGCACTACCTGCCGGACGTCAGCCGGATCTTCGCCGCCTACCGGGACGCCCTCGCGCCCGGCAGCCACCTCGCGCTCACCCATCTCACCAACGACTTCGCCGTCCTGCGCGACCCCAAGATCGCCGAGACCATGCGGTCGACGCAGGACTCCATCTACCCGCGCTCGCGTGCCGAGGTGCTGGCCCTCTTCGACGGCTTCGAACTCGTCGAACCGGGGCTGACCACGTCCGCGAACTGGCGGCCGGATCGGCTCGCCGCCGTCGTCGACCCCGAAGAAGACGGCCTCTACGCCGGCGTGGGCGTCAAACCTTAAGTCTCACTGGCGAAGCGCTCCCACGCCGACTGGCGGGTCATGCCCAGCGCGTCGCCGATCTGCGCCCACGTGCCGCCCAGGGTGCGCGCCTTGCCGACCCACGCGGCGAGGTTCTGCTGCACCTGCGTGGTCGCCGCGGCGACCGGGCCGAGGTTCTGCAGCACCTGTTCGAGCGGCAGATCGTGCTCCCACGGCGCGATGAGCGGCGCGTCCGCCGGCTTGCCGTCGATCACGGTGACGCACAACTGGACGCACCCGTCGCAGATGAACACCCCCGGACCACCGACGAGCGTCTCCACTTCCGTGTTCGGCTTCGCGCAGAACGAACACCGTGCGATCACTGCCATGAGACCTCCCTTGTCAGGACGGACCTTACGCGCGTAAGGCGGATCCTGACAAGCTCAAGAACGCGGAAGTCCACTCGGACAGCTCTGTCATCCGCGCGGTCAGCTCCTCGATCTCGGCCCAGCGGCGGTGCTCGCGTTCCAGGTCCGGCACCAGGAAGTCCTCGACCAGCTGCAGCAGCGTGGCGATCTCGTAGGCGACGTCGGCGAGCTGCAGGAACGGCCGGTACTCGGCCTCGGCGCCGGTCCCGTTCCGCGTGGCCCAGTCGCGGGCGCCGTGCCCGGCGGTCCGGCACACGGTGACGACGGTGCGCCGGAGGTCACCTCGTCGGGACTCCGGCCGCCCTTCGGTCAGCGGGGCGACGTTCCAGGCCACCGACAGCAGGCAGCAGCCCGCGTCGTCCATCGAGTTGTTCATCACCGGAGGTACTTTGGGGACCCTCGGGCACAGTCCGGTCGCTCCGACTCGCGGAGTCACGCCATCGTGTGAAGAACCCGCCCGGATCGGGTCATCGGCGCGCGGAGCCGGCCAGCATCGGCAGGGACACGAAGTCCGCCAAGGCCTGCTGGCCCGCCGCGTTCGCGTGGATGCCGTCGCCGTTGTCGTAGGCCGGGAGGATGCTGTTCGGCTTCAGCGGGTCCTTCAGGACCTCGTCGAAGTTCACCACGCCGGAACACGTGCCGGCGCACGAGGACCAGCGGGAGACGAACAGCGCGATCTCGTGCCGCGCCAGGTTCGCCGCGTCGTTGTACCCCGGACGCGGCGTGCTCGGCGTGACGTAGACCGCGATCCCGGCCGCGCGCAGCCGCTGGAACACCGCACGGTAACTGGACAGGATCGTCGCCGCGTCGCAGCCGTACGCGAGGTCGTTCGTTCCGTAGTAGTAGATCACCGACGTGACGCCGTGCAGCGCCAGGACGTCGCGGTCGAGGCGGCTCGCCGCGTCCAGGCCCGCCACCGACGGCGGCATCCCAGGACACGACGCCGCACTCGTCGTCCCCGAGACGCCCGCGTTGGCCACCGCCAGCTGGGCCGAAGCGGGCGACTCCGCGACGATCCGCCGCGCCAGGTCGTCGGTCCAGCGGCGGTCCGCGCCGAGCTGGGTGCAGCCGGACCCGCAGTTCGTGCTGCCGATGCCGTCGACCACCGAGCTGCCGAACGGGACGACGGTCCCGTGCAAAGAAGCGTTGTGCACGTCGACGGCGCTGACCACGTAGGTCGAGCCGACGGTCGAAGTGAACGCCCCGCCGGAAGCGTCGGCGGTGTGGTCCCCCGAGCCCGGCGCGCTCAGGTAGTTGTCCCGCAGCGCCGCACCGTGACGGCCGGGTGTGGCCGTGCCGTCCACGAACATGCTCACCGCGAGGTTCGTGTCCGGACGGGTCACGAGCCGCGTTTCGTCGCTCCAGACGTCGCCGCCGACGGGAATCGTGACGGCGGACCGGCCGGCGAAGCTCAGGTCACGCACTCCCGAAACCCCGGCGCCCTCGGTACTGAGCCCGGCGGTGGCGTGCCCGATGGTCAGCGGCCCGGTGCCGAACGTGTTCTGGAGCCGGACGCGTACAGCGTCTCCGCCCTGACTGAGGTGGGTGATCATCCGCAGCGACTGGCTCGACACGGCTGCGTCCGCGTGCCCGTCCTGCGACTGCGCCCACGACGTGAACCAAGAGCGCCCCGCGCCGTCCGCGACGGGCGCCGAGGCGACCACCACTGCGGAAACCGTGGCCAGAAGGGCGATTCGATGGGCTGCTCGCACGGTGCCTCCCGGTCCACAAAGGACTTCGTGGTGACGTCGGGCGCCACCACTCCCCGACCGATCGTAGGGAGGCGGTCACGAAGGCGGCAAGCAGCTTGTCCGATCTTGTCAGCGGCCCGGTTTTCGAGTTGCATGAGCAGGCATGACGCTGCGAGGCCTGCCACGGCGAGGCGAAAGCACCCCACGGATCTTCGGCGAGCCGTACGAGACACCCGACGGCACGACGGTGATCACCGTGACCAGCCCGCCCGGGGTGTTCGCGATCCGCGAGGGCCAGGCCAAGTTCGAGCCGGCGGTCGACGCGACACGGGTCGCGCTGCTGGCCGTGGGAACCGGTCTGGTCGCCGCGACCCTCGGTACGCTCGCCGTGCTGCGCAGGCCGCCGTGGCCGGACCTGAGCGGTCGCTGGGAGCGTCAAGCCGCTCCCCCGGCCAGCGCCACGACGCGGCCGAACGGGCCGTTGTAGTAGTTCTGGTCGCCCGGGAGGCCGCCGCCGCGCGCGAACTGCCAGATGCTCTGCTTGTCCCAGCCCGCCGGGAGCTCCCCGACCTCCGGGCCGTACCGCGCGAGCCACAGCGGGTTCGTGTTCCCGAACTTCGACGCGTTGCCGGTGCACTGCTTCCACCACGCCGTGCTGGTGTAGATGAGGGCGCTGCGCTTGACCTTCGCCAGGTAGGTCCGGGTGAAGTCGGTGATCCACGCCGTCATGTCGGCCTGGTTCTTGCCGTAGCAGACGTCGCCGTACGGGTTGTATTCGATGTCCAGCGCGCCCGGGAGCGTCTTGCCGTCGGAACGCCAGCCGCCGCCGTGGGCGATGAAGTACTCCGCCTGCTCGGCGCCGCCCGAGATGTCGGGCCGGGCGAAGTGGTACGCGCCGCGGATCAGGCCCGCCGCGTGCGCGCCGTCGTACTGCTGCCCGTACTGCGGGTTGACGAACCCGGTGCCCTCGGTCGCCTTGACGTAGGTGAACTTCGCGCCGCCGGCCGCCGCGGCGGCCCAGTCGACCGGGCCCTGGTGCCCGCTCACGTCGTGGCCGAGCGTCTGGTCGGTCGTCTCCGCCCGGGCGGAGCCCGGAACGACGCCTTCGTGCAAAGCGATCTGCGTGCCCGCGAAGTTCGTGCCGGCGAGCGAGTAGTCGGGCGCCGCTTCGGCGGGAACGGCGACGACCACCGAGGCGAACGCGGCCAGCGCGCCCGCCCCGGCGAGCCTCGCCCGCCACCGTCGTTCGTCGTGTCCGGCAACGGTTCGGCTCATCGGGGCTCCGATCTCGGTACGGGCACGGGCAAACCCCATGGTGCCTGCCCCTATCGCTCCCCGCGAGCGATGTGTCACTCGATGTAGTGATCTATAGCTCGGTGGTGATGATCGCCTCGACCAGTACCTCCCCCGTCCGGGTGAGGGCGACGACGCCGTCGTCCGGCCGCAGCTCGACGAGGCCCCGCGCGGCCAGAGACTGGAACTTCCCGAGCCACGGTTCCGCGAACAGCGAACGCCCCGGGAACCGCGCCGCGTGCAAGGAGTCTCGCAACGGCTGCAACGTCGTCAGCGCCATCTTCACCGCCCGCGCCTCCTGGGCCTCCGGCGTGAACCGCGTCGCCGAACCCAGCGGGATGCGGCCGGCCGACACGGTTTCGATGTACCGCTTCGAGTTGACGTCGGTGATCGCTTCGGACGCGCGGCAGCTCGAACTGCCGCCCAGGCCGATCGCGACCTCGGCCTCCTGCTTGTCCTGGTCGACCATGATGGCCTTCCACTTCTCGGGCCCGAGGCCGGCGCGCGCGAAGTACATCGTCGGGTGCTCGGTGTAGCCCGCGCCGCGCAGGCCGTCGGTGAGGAGCTCGCGCATCTGGTACTGCTCGCCGAGCGTCGGCCAGCGGTGGCCGTCGCGCACCAGCTTGTCCCGGTACGCCGGCAGCTGCCACGCCGCCGGCTTCTCACCGGTGACGCCGGTGCGGGTGTCGCTGTAGGACGCCAGGTGCAGCTTCGTGCACACCACGGCCGTGACTTCGTTCTCCAGCACGACGTCGAGGTCGCGGCGGACGCTGTCGAGGGTCTGGTCGAGCAGGCCGTACATCAGGTCGATGCTGACCCACTCGAAGCCGAGCGCGCGTGCGTTGCGGACGAAGTCGACGCACATCTCGGCACTGTGCTCGCGGCCGCACATTTCCAGGACGTGGTCGTCGAACGACTGGACCCCGCTCGACAGCTTGGTGCACCCCAGCTCGCGAAGGAGCGAAAGCTTGGCCGGGGTGAACGTGCTCGGGTCGCCCTCGAACCGGATCGTCGTGTCCGGCGTGAACCCGAACTCCGCGCGGTAGAACTCCAGGAGCCGGCGGATCTCCGGCTCCGGCAGCAGCGACGGCGTGCCGCCGAAGACGTTGAACTCCCCCACCTCCGCCCCGGCCAGGTTCGGCACGGCGTCGAGCCACAGCCGGGCTTCGGCGATGTTGAGGTCGACCCAGTGCTTCGCTTTCTCGTACGCCACTTCGGGTTTTCCCTTGACCAGCACCACGGGGTACTGGCAGAACCGGCAGCGGTACGCGCACGTCGGGATGTAGGACCACAGGTGGATCGGCCTCGACGAAGCCAGCTGCGCGTCCAGGTCGCGCAGGAACTCGGCCGGCGTGCCGGGGACGTTGCCGGGGAAGACGTGCGCCCCGAACGGGTCCTCCTGCACGAAGTCGAGGAGGTGCCGGTTCTCCGGCGCCTCGAGGACGTCCAGCACGGCGGGCCGCGGCCACGCCGGGTCGAGCGTGTGCAGCGAGCCGATCGCCTCTTCGTAGGCGAGGGTCATCAGAACACCCCTCCGTTGCCGAAGTAGTTGTGGGCCTCTCCGGATTCCCGGTCCTCGCAGTAGTAGTGGACGAACTCCGCGAAGCGCTCCGCCGGGATCTCCGCCAGGCACGGCGGCAGCGGCGGCGGGAAACCGATGTCCTCGCCGACGTGCTGCCGCAGGCAGGCGAACAGCTCGTCGGCGAACTCGAAGTACAGCCGGTACGACGGCGTCTTGTACGCGTGGATCGGCGTGAAGTCGACGACGCGCATCTCGTCGCGGATCTCGGCGATCCGCCGGGCGAGCCGCGCCGCCAAGTCGGCGCCGAAGAACGCGATGACGGCGTCGTCCTCCAGGAGCGCCGGGGTCAGCAGCACCGGGAGGATCGTGTTCTTCGGCGTGAAGTCCTTGATGGAGAACTCCCACGCCTGCCGCGCCTCGGCCTCGGTCAGGTCCGCGGCGACGGCCGGAGTCGACGGCCGGATGTCACGCATGACGATGATGCCGTCGGAGCCGTAGGCCCGGCCGGCGATCACCTCGTCGATGGCATGGTCGACGCGGCGCGGGTTGATCTCGACGCGCGAGCGCGGCGCGTACGTGATCGCGTCGCCGCCGCTGGCGACCTTGATCCCGAAGTCCCAGTCGTCGGAGAGGTGGCTGACGAACTTCCCGTCCTGCAGCTGGTAGAAGATCTCGATGCCGCCGGCGCGCTCGTAGGCGTCGCGCTCGACGGCGAAGCCCTTCCCATCGGGAAAGCCGCCGAACAGCGAAAACGTGACGGCACGGCAGCGCAGGGTCCGCTGGATCGCGTCCCACAGCCGGGGCCGTCCGGTGAAGTGTTCGGGGTTGTAGTAGTAGTCGCAGACGCCGATCGCGGCTTTGCTCGATTCCATGGCGGCGAACAGTTCGCTCAGCCAGTGCGGGTCGACGCGGCAGTCCGCGTCGGCCGACACGAGGTAGAACCGCTCGCCCGGATCGGTGTCGGGCCGGTTGCGGCTGCGCGCCGCGGCGAAGTCCATCCCGGCCCGTCGCGCGCACGAGACGCCCTGCTCGGGCTCGTGGATGACGTGCAGCGCCAGATCCGGGTGGGCGGCCGCGAAGGCGCGCGCGACGGCCACGGTGTCGTCGGTCGAGTTGTTGTCGACGAGCACGACCTCGTACCGGCTCTTGTCGAGCGGCTCGTCGCCGTCTCGCTGGTCGTGCAGCGTCCGCAGGACCGCCGGCAGGTTCGCGGCCTCGTTGTAGACCGGCAGCACGACGGAAAGCCGCGTACCGGCTCCCATCGGCGGCGGGTAGAGCCGGTCGACGAGGTCGTCGACGACCCGCGTCCCGAAGTGCGCCTGCCCGAGTTCGGAGTTCGCCCGCACCACTTCCGCCCGTTTCCCTTCGTCGGTGATCAGCTCGGAAACCTCGCGGGCGAACGCCGCGTCCGGCAGGTCGCGGGCCCGGATGTCCAGCACCGGCGCCCGGAACCCCTTGCGGCCGTAGACGACGTCGTACAGCTCGTACCCGCTGGTGACGTACGGCGTCCCGGAGGCGATCGCCTCGCTGACCGGGTTGCCGTAGCTCTCGTAGTCGTAGGAGGTCAGGAAGGACACGACCGTCGCGTGCGCCAGGAGATCCCGCACCGAGTACCGGCCGGGCACGGCGGTGTCGTACGGCGTCAGCCAGCCGCCGAAGACGACCCGGTCGCGGACGCCGAGCCGGGTCGCGAGGTCCGTGAGCCGCGCGTGCTCCGCCGGGGTCTCGTCGACGTCGCCGGCGACGAACAGCCAGGCGCCGGGCAGCAGCGCCAGCAGGTGGAGGTCCCGGTCGATGCGCTTCTGCGGGATGATCCGCGTGATCCGGGCGAGCAGCGGGACGTCGTCGGGAATGCCGTGGTCGCGCCGGAAACCCGCGTTGCGCTCGTCGACGCGGGCGGGCGCGATGGCGAACGCGTTGGGCAGGACGTCGATGGCCCGCAGGTCCGGCACCCACTCCAGGGTCTTCGCCTTCGCCTGCTCGTGGAGCGCGAAGTAGTGGATGTGCGGCGAGTTCCGCGGCGCGGGGACGCCGGGGTAGGGGAACCGGCCGTACTTGGCGATGCCCGGTTCGCTCTGCCACATGAGGTCGTGGTCGCGCCAGAACACGAACCGGCCGAGGCGGTGGCGGGCGCCGTAGCGGTCGATCGCACGGTAGAGGGCTTCGGTGTAGGTGAGGTTTTCGGGCAGCGTGCCGTTCTCCACCATCACCATCGTCACGCCGAGGCGTTCCCAGGTGGCCACGATCTTCCCGGCCAGCTCGCCCGCGATCCGGTCGATCTCGGGACGCAGTGTCCCGGCGCCGTCTTGGACGACTTCGCGCAGGACCCGCTCGACGAAGTCCCGGTCGTAGCCGGGGATTTCGTCGACGCCTTCGACGCGGTCGAGCGTGACCCACCCGGGCAGCAGCTCGGCTTCGTCGCGGTAGGGCCGGAAGAACGCGCCCTTGTCGGCTTTGATGTCGTAGCCGAGGTCGAGGTGGACCCGGTGCCCGGCGAACCGGCGCGCCGTCTTGAGGAACTCCACCACGACCCCGGACAGCGGAATGGCGTCGAAGGACACGCCCCAGAGGACTGACATCGATGTCGGACTCCCGTCTCGGCTTCGCCGTCGTCCCCAGCGTAAGCGGCGGAGCCCGGGGCGGCCGCGTGAGCGAGTGGTTGACCGCGGGGGCCGGACGCCCCAGAGTGACCTCATGAACCGGGCCCTCGGGGTGCTGACCTGCGGCGCCTTCCTTTCGATCGTGCTCGGGGTCCTCGGGTCCGGGGAGCCCCTGCTCGCGTTGATTCTCGGCGCGGTCTTCACCGCGTTCGCGACGCTGGGCTTCGGCTGGGTGCGCGGCCGCGAGGGGTGGGCGTGGCCGGCCGCGTACGTCGGTGTCCAGCTGCCGCTGGCCTTCGTGACGTTCACGATCAGCGCCGGGGTCGGGGCGACGTTGTTCCTCGTCGTGCTGGTCAGCCAGTGCGTGCTGCTGCGCCTGCCGCTGCCGGTGATCGCGCTCGTCATCGCGGTGGTGCCGCTGGTGCACCTCGGGATGTCGCTGGGCGAAGGCCTGCGGGAGGGACTCGGCACCCTGGTTTCGGTGCTGTTCGCGGCCGTCATCACCGAACTGCTGCTGCGAGAACAGCGCTCGCGCGGCGAACTCGCCGAAGCCCACGAAAAGCTGCGCGACTACGCCACTCAGGCCGAACGGCTGGCGACGGCGCAGGAACGCAACCGCGTCGCGCGGGACATCCACGACGGGCTCGGGCACTCGCTCACCGTGGTCCAGATGCAGGTCAAGGCCGCGCGGGCGGTGCTGCCGACCGACCCGGGCAAGGCCGACGAGGTCCTCGCGAAGGCGCAGGAGCAGGCCGAGAACGCCCTCGCCGAAGTTCGCCGCTCGGTGAAAGCGTTGCGCGAACCGCGGCCGGCGCCGTTGCCGGAAGCGTTGCGGGCGCTGGTTTCCGAAGCGGGGGTCCCGGCCGAGCTCGCGGTCTCCGGTGCCGAGCGGCCGTTGCCGGAAGAACACCGCGAAGCGCTGTTCCGGACGGCGCAGGAAGGGTTGACGAACGTCCGCAAGCACGCCGGCGCGGACCGCGTCGAGCTGGTCCTGGCCTACGCGGACGCCTCGGTCCGGGTCGTGGTCCGCGACGACGGCGCCGGTTCGGATGGCGGCGCGTCCCCCGGCTTCGGGTTGCTGGGGCTGCGGGAACGCGCCGAGCAGCTGGGTGGCAAGCTCGACTTCACCTCGGCGCCGGGCGAGGGCAGCGCGCTCAGCATGGAGGTTCCGGGATGACACCGGTCCGCGTCCTGCTCGTCGACGACCAGGCGCTCTTCCGCGAAGCCCTCGGCACGCTGCTGGCCACCCACGACGGCATCGACGTCGCCGGCGAGGCGGGCAACGGCGAGGAAGCGCTGCGCCAGGCTGCTTCCCTGCGGCCGGACGTCGTGCTGATGGATCTGCGCATGCCGGTCCTCGACGGCGTCGCCGCGACCCGCCGGCTGCGGCTGGAGCACCCGTCCGTGCGGGTCATCGCGCTGACGACGTTCGACGACGACGAAGACGTCTTCGCCGCCCTGCGCGCGGGTGCGGTCGGGTACCTGCTCAAGGACGTCTCGTCGGCCCGGCTGATCGAGGCGGTGCTGGCCGCCGCGCGCGGTGAATCGGTGCTGCAGCCGTCGGTCGCCGCGAAGGTCGTCGCGCGGTTCGCGCAGCTGCCGGAACCGGCTCCCCGGCCCCTGGTGGTGCCGTTGTCCGAGCGGGAGCGGGAAGTGCTGCGCCTGCTCGCGGACGGCCGCAGCAACCGCGAGATCGCCGCGAAACTGTTCCTCGCCGAGGGGACGGTGAAGAACCACGTGACGAACCTGCTGGGCAAGCTCGGCGCCCGCGACCGCACCCAGGCCGCGCTGCGGGCCCGGGACCTCGGCCTGCTCTGAGCGGTCACATGACCCGGGTCATGACTTCCGGCACGTCCCCGCGCGGCCGGCACCCGCGATTCTCGTCCAGGAGCGAAACCGCACTGGAGGGAACCCGAGATGACCACCACCGCCGCCCCACCCCGCACCACCGTCCGCAAGCTCGCCCGGTTCACCGGGCACTACGCCGAGATGGTCGCCGCCATGCTCATCGGCATGATGGCGCTGCACCCGCTCTGGCCGGCCGCCTGGCTGGAACGCGCGGACGCCGACGCGCTCGTCATGGCCACGGACATGACCGTCGCCATGACCGCGGCCATGCTGCTGCGCAGGCATTCGTGGCCGCGGATCGCCGAGATGGCCGCCGCCATGTACCTGCCGTTCGTCGCGCTGCTCGTGCCGTTCTGGCTCGGGGCGATCGGCGGCGGCACCCTGATGGTCGCCGGGCACCTGCTCATGTTCCCGCTGATGCTCGCCGCCATGGTGTGGCGCCGCGCCGAGTACTGGCACTGACGTGCGGACCGTGCTGAAGTGGTTCGCGCTGGTCGTCGCCGTGCTCGCCGTCCCCGCCGTCGGCGCGACCCTCTCCGCGCTGTCGGCGTTCGGGGCGCTCTACTCCCCCGGCCCGGACCGGCCGGTGCCCGCCGCGGCACCGCCCGTCCACGACCCGGCCAAGCCGACCGCGGTCGTCGTGGTCGGCGACCGCGGGGCCGTCGTCTCCGATGCTCTTGCGCCGTACGAGATCCTGGCCGCGACCGGCCGGTTCAACGTCTACGCCGTCGCGCCGGAGCGGGAGCCGAAGCCCCTGACCGGTGGCCTCGACCTGATGCCCGACCTGAGCTTCGGCGATCTCACCGCCCTGCTCGGCCCGAAGGCGCCCGACCTCGTCGTCGTGCCCGCGTTGCCGGACGTCGGCGAGCCGAGCACCGAGCCGGTCAAAAGCTGGCTTCGCACACAGGCCGCCCACGGCGCGAAGCTGCTGGGCGTCTGCAACGGCGGCGGGGTGCTCGCCTCCACCGGCCTGCTCGACGGCCGGCCGGCCACCGCGCACTGGCTGAAGCTCGACGCCTTCGCCGGCGACTACCCGGCCGTGCGCTGGGTGCGCGGGCAGCGGTTCGTCGACGACGGCGACGTCGTCACCACCGCCGGGATCCTGTCCGGCATCGACGGGACGCTGCACTGGGTGGAACGGCTGGTCGGCCGCGAGGTGGCGGCGGACGCCGCTAAGGCGATCGGCTGGCAGCGCTACGGCACGACGGTCCCGGTGCACCCGCCGGCGTCGATGCCGGACGCGGCCGCGATCGTCAACGCCGGCTTCCGCTGGCACCCCGACGAGATCGGCGTGCTGCTCACCACCGGCGTCGGCGAGATCGAGCTCGCGTCGGTGTTCGACACCGAAGGCCAGTCGCTGTCCTCGCGCACGCTCGCCGTGAGCGTCGACGGAGCTCCGATCCGGTCGCGGCACGGCCTGACCTTCGTGCCGAGGGGTTCCCTGGCCACGGCGGATCTCGACCGGTTGGTCGTGCCGGGCGCGACGCGCGGGGTGACGACGCCGCCCGGCGGCCCGGCCCCGGAGTACGTCCACGACCGGCCCGGCTTCGCCTACGAGACCGCGGTCGGCGCGCTCTCGCGCCGCACGGACGTCGCGACCGCGCGCTGGACCGCGAAGGTCCTGGAACTGCCCACCGACGGCGTCGTCTTCGAAGGCCGGGCCTGGCCTTGGCTGCCCACGGCGCTGCCGATCGCCCTGGTCGTGCTGGGCGCGGCGGTGGTCACGGTGGTCGTCCGACTGCGGAAGCGACAGTCCTAAAACGATTTAGGATTTCCCTGATCTTCGAAGCGATTCACCAAGCGTGCGTCCCGGTGGAGTATTGCCAACGTGTGATTTCGTGATTACAGTCACGTATCGCACCTGGTTGAAACGTTTTAAATCTCGTCCCGTCCCCGCCGTAAGGGAGCCCGCATGCTGCCCTCGAAGCTCTGGCGCGCGACCACCACCACGCTCGCCACGATCCTGGTCCTGTCCGCCGCCGCGGTTCCGCCGGCCGGCGCCGCTCCACCGGTGGAACTGGGCGGTGCGCACTGGATCTGGTACCCGGAAGGGGACGCCCGCGTCTCCGCGCCGGCCGCGACCCGGTACTTCCGCACCACGTTCACCGTCCCCGCGGCCGCGGTCAGCGACGCCCGGTTCGTCGTCACCGGCGACGACACCGCCGACGTCTGGCTCAACGGCAAGCCCCTCGCCTCATCGGCGCGCACCACGGACTCGTGGCGCTCGGCGCTGACGGTGGACCTCCGGCCCGCACTGGCGCCCGGGGTCAACACCCTGGCCGTCGCCGTCCGCAACGCCGGCGGCGCGGCCGGCCTGCTCGGGCGGGTGCGCGTGACGACCGCGTCGGGTACCACCGACGTCACGACCGGAGCCGGCTGGAAGAGCGCGGCCACCGCGCCGGACGGCTGGGAACAGCCCGGCTTCGCCGACGGGAGCTGGGCCGCCGCCCGGGACCTCGGCACCTACGGCACCGGCCCGTGGGGCACGCGCGTCGGCACGCCGAGCGCCTCGGCCAAGACGCCGCTCTCCGTCGCGAGCGCCACCGTCGGGCAGCGCGTGAACCCCCTCGGCGTCGACCCGGCACAGGTCCGGTTCGGCTGGAAGCTCGCGTCTTCGGCCGCGCAGCAACGGCAGTCGGCCTACCAGTTCGTGCTGTCCACCGGCGGCAAGGACGTCTGGGACAGCGGCCGCGTCACGTCCGCGCAGCAGGCCGACGTCGCCTACGGCGGACCGGCGCTCACCTCGCTGACCGCCTACACCTGGAAGGTCCGCGTCTGGGACGGCGAAGGCCGGATGAGCGACTGGAGTGCCGTGCAGCGCTTCGAAACCGCGCTGCGCGACCCGGCCGCCGAGTGGACCGGCGCCTTCCTCGGCCGCGCCACGGCCGGCCCGGACCTCGCCGGCGCGAGCTGGGTCTGGTACCCCGAAGGCGATCCGGCCGGCGGCGTGCCCCCGGCCACCCGGTTCTTTCGGAAGACCTTCGACCTCGCCGCGGCGCCGGCGAAGGCCACCCTGGTCGTCACCGGGGACGACACCGCCACGGTGTGGGTCAACGGCACCCGGGTCAGCGACTCGCCCCGCGTCCCCGACTCGTGGAAGACGGCCGCCGTCGTCGATGTCGGCACTCTGCTGACCGCCGGGACCAACACGATCGCCGTCAGCGCGGAGAACACCACGCAGAGCCCGGCCGGGATGATCGCGAAGCTGACCGTCCAGGGTGGACCGACCGTGAGCACCGACGGCACGTGGAAGGCGAGCCAGAGCGGCCCGGACGGCTGGCAGCAGCGCGGGTTCGACGACAGCTCCTGGCCGGCGGCACGGGCGCTGACCGCGTACGGCACCGGGCCGTGGGGCGCGAACGTCGCCGTGAGCGCGCCCGCTCCCCTGCTGCGCAAGAGCTTCACGGTGTCGAAGCCGGTCGCGAGCGCGCGGCTGCTCACCACCGCGCTCGGCCTGCAGGAGACCCACCTCAACGGCGCCAAGGTCGGCGGCGAGGTCCTGGCCCCGGGCTGGACCGACTACGCGAAACGCCTGCAGTACCGCGTTTCCGACGTCACCAAGCAGATCAAGCCCGGCGAGAACGTCCTCGGCGCCCTGGTCGGCAACGGCTGGTACTCCGGCAGCGTCGGCATCGCCGGCAGCCAGAAGTACGGCACCGAACCGTGGTACTCGGCGCAGCTGAAGCTGACGTTCACCGACGGCACGACGGCCACGGTCGCGACCGACGGCACGTGGAAGACCGGCGACGGCGCGATCCGCGCCGACGACCTCTACCAGGGCGAGACGTACGACGCCCGGCTCGCGACCGGCTGGGACCGGCCCGGCTTCGACGACCGCGCCTGGGCGGCTCCGCGCGTCAAGACCGGCGCGAAGCCGAACCTCGTGTCCCAGGTGGACAACGGCGTCACGGTGCAGCAGGAGTTCAAGCCCGTCTCCTGGACGCAGCCCAAGCCGGGCGTGTGGGTGGCCGACCTGGGCCAGAACTTCAGTGGCTGGAACAGGCTGTCCGTGACCGGCCCGGCCGGCACCACGGTCACCATGCGGCACGCCGAGGTGCTCAACCCGGACGGCACGATCTACACGACGAACCTGCGCGCGGCGCAGGCGACCGACCGGTTCACCCTGGCGGGCACCGGGAGCGCGGAGACGTACGAGCCGCGGTTCACCGTGCACGGCTACCGGTACGTCGAGCTGACCGGCCTGCCTTCGGCGCCGACCGCGGCGACGTTGACGGGCCGGGCGATGTGGACGTCCGCCGCGCAGCCCGGCACGTTCACGACGTCCAACGCGCAGGTGAACCAGCTGCAGCACAACATCCTGTGGGGTGAGCGCTCGAACATGCTGTCCGTGCCGAGCGACTGCCCGCAGCGCGACGAGCGGCTCGGCTGGACCGGGGACATCGGGATCTTCGCCGGCACGTCGACGTTCAACCTCGACGTCGCGAACTTCCTCGGCAAGTTCAGCGACGACCTGGTCGACGCTCAGCACGCCGACGGCTCGTTCACCGACGTCGCGCCGGGCGTGCTCGACGGTTCGGGCTCGGCGGGCTGGGGCGACGCGGGCGTCATCGTGCCCTACACCCTGTGGCAGCGGTACGGCGACACGAGCGTGATCGACGAGCACTTCGCCGCGATGGTCAAGTGGGTCGAGTACCTGCGCTCGACGTCCGGTGCGGACCTGATCCGCGACCACCAGACGTTCGGCGACTGGCTCAACGTCACCGACGAGACCCCGCACGACCTGATTTCGACGGCGTTCTTCGCGTGGTCGTCTCGGCTGGTGTCGCGGATGGCCGCGGCCACCGGGCACGCGGACGAGGCCGCGAAGTACGGGACGCTCGCCGACCAGGTGGGGGCGGCCTTCACGAACCGGTTCGCCGCCGCCGACGGCACGGTCGGGTCGAACACCCAGACCGGGTACGTGCTGGCGCTGGCGTTCGGGCTGCTGCCGGCCGACCGCGTCCAGCCGGCGGCGGACAAGCTGGCGGCTCGGGTCGCCGCCGCGAACGGGCACCTCACCGTCGGGTTCCTCGGCGTGGAGAACCTGCTGCCGGTGCTGGCCGCGCACGGCCACGCGGACGTCGCGTACCAGGTGCTGCTGCAGCCGGACTTCCCCGGCTGGGGCTACATGATCGGCCACGGCGCGACGACGATCTGGGAGCGCTGGGACGGCATCAAGCCGGACGGCTCGTTCAACGACCCCGGGATGAACTCGTTCAACCACTACGGTCTCGGCTCGGTGGGCGACTTCCTGTACCGCTCGGTCGGCGGGCTGTCGCCGGCCTCCCCCGGGTACGCGTCGCTGCTGGTGGCGCCGTGGCCGGGCGGCGGGTTGACGTCGGCGAAGTCGGCGTACGAGACGCCGTACGGCAACGCGGTCAGCGACTGGTCGATCTCGGCCGGGAAGCTGACCCTGCGGGTGACGGTCCCGGCCGGCGCCTCGGCGACGGTCCAGGTGCCGACGTCCCGGCCGGGCTCGGTCGTGGCGCCGCCGGAAGCGGTGCCGTCCTCGTCCGGGTCGTACTTCGTGCCCGCGGGTACGTACGTCTTCACCGCTCCGGCGTGACCGGCTGACCAGCGCCCCAATGTGGCGTTCGGTGCGTCTGACGCACCCAATGTGGCGTTCGGTGCGTCAGACGCACCGAAC
>NZ_JBFBBQ010000028.1:0-96124 GCF_040682775.1 Amycolatopsis sp. NPDC051106
TTTCTTTTTTTTTATTTTTTTTTTTTTTTTTATTTTTTTTTTTTTTTTTTTTTCTTTCTTTGTGTTTCGGGGGCCCTCCCCCCCCCCCCCCCCCCGGCGGCGCCCCCCCCCGTCGGGGTCCGGGACCTCAGGGGGTGGCGCGGCGGGCCGTCATGCCGAGCAGGGCGCACAGCGCCGCCGCCAGGCCGAGCGCACCGCACAGCCACCAGACGCCGTTGCCCAGCGCGACCCACGCGGCGACGCCGAACAGCGGGCCGAGTGCCATGCCGAGGCCGAAAGTCGCCTGGTGGGCGCTGATGTAGCGCGCCTTGACGGCGGCGGGGAACGTCGAGGGGTAGGCGAACATCGTCGGCCCGTTGATCATGATGCCGAAGACGAACACGATCGTGCAGGCGACGAGCGCGACCGCCGAGCCGCCGCTGAGGCCGAACCCGGCGACCCCGAGGCCCATCAGCACGGTCCCGGCCGTGGCGGCGACGTGACCCGGCCAGCGCGTGACGTACGAGGTGATCTTCAGCTCGCACAGGATCAGCACGGCCGACGCGGTCACGAGCACGACGCTGTAGAGACCGGCGGAATGCCCCTCGGCGGTGATCTTCAGCGGCAGGGAAACCGTGTACTGGACGTAGATGATCGACCCGATCAGCACCGAGGCCAGGAAGAACCAGAACCGGCCGTCGCGCAGCAAGATCCCGTACGCGGCACGGGTTCCGTTCCCGGCCGGCTCCGACACCTCGCGCTCGACCCGGCGGTCGGGCAGCAGCCGCACCGCCAAGACCGCGTAGAGCAGCGCGGTCGTCGCGTCGAACCACAGCAGCAGATCCCAGTCGAGCAGGATCAGGCCCGCCGCGATCAGCGGGCTCAGCGCCGCGCCGAGGTTGAGGGCGATCCGCATCATCGAAAAGCCCATGACGCGGTCGGAATCGGGCATCAGCTCGCTGAGCAGGACGGCGGCCGCGGGCCGGTAGCTCTGGGTCGCGAGGCCGGCGAGCAGCATCGCGGCCATCAGCGCGGCGATCAGCCCGGGCCGCCCGAAGAACGGGACGAGCGCGAGGATCACGGCCGAGCCGGACATCGCCGCGGTGATGGTCGCCCGCGGGCCGATGCGGTGCACGAGCTCGCCGCCGGCCAGGCCGCCGAGGACCGAGCCGATGCTGTAGGCGGCGAGGACGAGGCCGGCCTGCCCCGCGGAGAACCCGCGGAAGACCAGGTACAGCACCATGAACGTCTGGACGAACGCGCCGAGCTGGTTGACGAGCACGCCGCCGAGCAGATAGCGGACGGGCGTGGGCGTCCGGCGCAGGACGGCCAGTACGCCGGCGGGTTTTTCGGTGGTGGTCACGGCCGAGCCTCCAGGGGCTGTGCGAAGGGGTGTGCCGCACCTCGATCGGGTGCCGGCTTCCTCATTGCAGCGGCCTGGCCGGTTGACCGGCAGAGTTGGTTTCGCCGGAAAATCAATTCCCGCGTGATGTGGACAACCCCGATAATCGGAGCGTGACGCGGTTGTCGCGGAATTCGCATGCCCGCGCCCGGCCGGACGCAGCGATTGCTGCATCCGGCCGGTATGCGGCAAAATCAGAGGTCGACGATCAGTTCGTGGTCGATTTCGACGAAGTCCGTGATCAGATCGGCGAACTTGCCCGAAATCAGTTCCTTGTAGGCGGCCGAACCGGTGTGCGCGTCGTAGGCGGCCTGGTCGGCGAAGTGCTCGACGAACAGCAGGAAGTCCGGCTTGGCGGGGTCGCGGTAGACGCGGAAGGACAGGGTGCCGTCCTCCTGCCCGGGGCCGAGCGGCGCGAACTCGTGCACGAGCGCCTCGGCCTCGGCCTGCTTGCCCGGCTTGAGGGGGATGGGGAACACCTTCGCCAGCATGGGGGAAACCTCTCGGTAGTGCGGTGCTTGCTCCGGCGACCACTCTGCCGAGCGCCCGGAGCCGCGTCTGGTCAGATCCGGACACGTCTGTCGTCGATGCGTGGCTTCGCCACCCGGACCCGCGAAGAAGTCTTCTCCCGGGGTGCGCACCTGCCCCGGTCCTGTCCGGATCTGGCTAGCGCCGGCCGGGCCCGATCGCCTACACCTGGGACATGACGACTTTTTCGGCCGTGGTCACCACCGGCATCTACTGCCGTCCCGGCTGTGGGGCGAAGCCGCTCGCGGAGAACGTGAAGACGTTCGAGCTGGCCGCCGAGGCCGAGGCCGCCGGGTTCCGGGCGTGCCTGCGCTGCCGCCCCTACCGCGTGGCCGGCCCGGTCGGCGCGGACGCGCCGGAGCTCGTCTGCCGTGCGGTGCAGCTGATCATCGCCGGCGCGCTGGACACGGGCACCGAAGCGGAGCTGGGCCGGCGGCTGGCCGTGTCCCCGCGGCACCTGCGCCGGCTCTTCCACGACCACCTCGGCGTGACGCCGGACCAGCTCGCCCGCTCCCGGCGGTCGCACTTCGCGCGCCGCCTGCTCGACGACTCCGACCTGACCGTCGCGGACGTGGCGTTCGCCGCCGGGTTCGGCAGCCTGCGCCAGTTCAACCGGGACATGAAGCTGGTCTTCCGCGCTTCCCCGCTCGAGCTGCGCAACCGGCGCCGGCGGACCGACCGGCTCGCCGCGGACGGCGGCCTGATGATGCGGCTGCCCTTCGAGTCGCCGCTGAACTGGGAAGCGCTGAGCGCGTTCCTGGCCGACCGCGCGGTCCCCGGGGTCGAGTCGGTGCTCGACGGCGTCTACCGGCGCACGATCAGCCTCGACGGCGAGGCGGGCGTCATCGAGGTGCGCCGCGGCGGCGACGACCACCTGCTGCTGACCGCGCACATGCCGTTCTGGGAGGGCCTCATCCACGTCGTGGACCGCGTCGGGCGGATGGTCGGTGTCGACGCCGACACCAAGCCCGCCGAGGCCGCCTTCGCCGACGACCCGGTGCTGGGCCCGCTGCTGCGCAAGCGGCCCGGCCTGCGCGTGCCGGGTGCCTGGGGTTTCTTCGAAGTCGGCGTGGAAGCCGTGCTGAGCCAGTACAGCGTCCGCGCGCGGGTCCGGCGGCAGCTGGCCGCGCTGGTCGAAGCGGCGGGCCAGCCGGTGCCCGGCCTCGAACACGGCCTGACCCACCTGTTCCCCTCGGCCGAGACGCTGGCCCAGGCGGACCTGGAGGGCGCCCGGCTGCCCGCGAAGACCGCGCGGACGCTGCGTGCGTTCGCCTCCGCCGTGGCCGCCGACGAGACCCTGCTCGACCCCGGGGCGAGCCTGGCCGACTGCACCGCCGGGCTGACGGCGTTGCCCGGCATCGACCGGAGCACCGCCCAGGAGATCGCCCTGCGGCTGGGGCACGCCGACGCCTTCCCGGCCGCCGAGCGCACGGTCGAGGCGACGTTGCTCGAACACGACGTCTTCGCCGACGCCGGCCGGCTGGGCACCGCCTGGCACCCGTGGCGCGCCTTCGCCGCGACCCACCTGATCGCCGCCGGTGTACCGACACCGGCCGCTTGAAACACCCAGAAGGAGAACGGATGTCTGCCACCCGGCTCGCCGAACGGCTGCGCGCCCTGCACACCGACCGCACGCTGGTGCTGCCGAACGCCTGGGACGCCGCCAGCGCGGCCCTCATCGCGCGGGCCGGGGCCCCGGCGATCGCCACGACCAGCGGCGGGGTCGCCTGGTCCGCCGGGCGGCCCGACGGGCACGGCCTCACGCGCGAGGAGATGGCCGAGCTGGTCGCGCGGATCGTGCGCGTCGTCGACGTCCCGGTGACCGCCGACATCGAGGGCGGCTACGGGCCGTCCGAAGATGACGTCGCGGCGACCGTCCGCGCGGTCGTCGAGGCCGGCGCGGTCGGGGTCAACCTGGAGGACTCGACCGCTCCCGGCGGTCCGCTGTTCGACGTCCCGGCGCAGGTCGGGCGGGTTCGCGCGGCCCGTGACGCGGCGACGGCGGCCGGCCTGCCCGGGCTGTGGCTCAACATCCGCACCGACGTCTACCTGTTCGGCATCGGCGAGGCCGAAGGCCGCCTGGACGACGTTCTCTCCCGCGCCGGCGCCTACGCCGCGGCGGGCGCGGACAGCGTGTTCGTGCCGGGCCTGGTCGACCTGGAGACGCTCCGCGTCCTCGTCAAGGAGAGCCCGCTGCCGGTGAACGTGATGGTGTGGCCGGGCGCCCCGACGGTGGCGGAGCTGGAAGCGGTCGGCGTCCGCCGGATCAGCGTCGGCACGGCGATCGCGCAGGCCGCCTACGCGGTCGCCCAGCGCGCGGCGGTGGAACTGCTGGAGCAGGGCACCTACACCGCGTTGGAAGGGGGCCTGGACTTCGGCGCCGTCAACAGCGCCGTGACCGGCTGAGCTCCATCCACGGACGGGCCGCGACGGGGAGGAATCCCCTTCGCGGCCCGTCCGCTGTCTACTCCCGTTGTGCACCCCGTTGATTTTCCTTGACGGCCAACCGTTTCCATCAATTAAAGCGCTGGCTTCAATCACTTCCAAGCGGCCGACCCGGACCGCGACCGAGAAGAAGACCTCGAGGGAAGTGATGTGATGACCGTAGTCGAGCCGCTGCCGGTCCGCCCGCCGGAAACCGCGGCGGAGATCCTCGGCCGGGCCCAGGCACTCGCCCCGGTGCTGCGCGAACGCGCCGAGGAGATCGAACGGGCGCGGCGGCTGCCCGCGGACGTCGTGGACCTCCTGCGCGGCACCGGCGTGTTCCGGATGGGCTTCTCCCGCGACCACGGCGGTCCCGAGCTCACGTCGATCGAGCAGACCGAGGTGATCGAGGCCCTCGCCTACGGCGACGCCGGCGCCGGGTGGTGCGCGATGATCGGGTCGGACACCGGGCTCTACGCGTCGTTCCTGGACCGCGCCGTCGCCGCGGAGATGTTCCCCAGCCTGGACATGGCGACCGCCGGGCTGCTCTTTCCCAACGGCCGTGCGGAAATCGTCCCCGGCGGCTACCGCCTCACCGGCCGCTGGCAGTTCGGCAGCGGTGTCACGCACGCCGACTGGGTCGTCTCCGGGGCGTTCCTCTACCGCGACGGCAAGGCCGAACCCGGCGCCGACGGGTCGCCGCACGAGTCGATCCTGCTCATGGTGCCGAAGGCGGACGTCGAGGTGCTCGACACCTGGCACACCACCGGCCTGGCCGGCAGCGGCAGCTGCGACTACACGATCACCGACGTGTTCGTGCCCGCCGCGCACACGCTCACCTTCGCCGAAGTGCGCGGGGGATCGGGTCCGCTGGCGCAGCCCGAGGTGCACATGCGGAACATGCCGGGCGTCGCGCTCGGCGTCGCCCGCGCCGCGCTCGACCACGCCACGGACGCCTCCGTGTCCGCGGGCCGGGAAGACGACTACCGCACGCAGACCACCTTGGCCGACTGTGAAGGCGACTTCGCCGCGGCTCGCGAAGGCGTCTACGGCGCGTTGCGGCGCCAGCACGAAGTCCTGTCCGCGGGCGGCTCCCTCGACGACCTGACCCCGCGTGAGCGGGCCGCGCTGCCGCTGTCCCGGCGGCACGCGTTCCGCACGGCGCGGTCGATCGTCACCCGCCTCTACGACCTGGTGCAGACCACCGCGATCTACCGGCCTTCGCCGCTGGACCGCTGGCTGCGCGACACCACCACGATGTGCCAGCACATCGTGGCGCAGGACCGGATCCTGCAGACCGCCGGCGCCCACCTCCTCGGTGGCCGCCCCGCGTTCCCGCTGGCCCTCGGCATCACTTCCAGCCGGCGCTGACCCGACCCACCCCAGGCCCCACCCCGAAAGAAGGAAAACACCCATGCGAAAGCTCCGGGCCGCCGTCTGCGCGGCCGCCGTGCTGGCTGTCACGCTCACCGCGTGCAGCACCCCGGGCGGCACCACCGCCGCTCCCACGCCGGACGGCGCCGCCGCGCCCGCCGCGGCGAACATCGACCGCGACGCGGTCATCAGCTACAGCGAAACCGAGCCGGCCAGCCCGCTGGTGCCGGGCAACACCACCGAGGTCGGCGGCATCAGCGTGCTGGGCACGCTGTTCCGCGGCCTCATCGAGTACGACGCCAAGACCGCCGCTCCCCACAACGCCGTCGCGGACTCGGTCACCACCACCGACTCCAAGGTGTGGACGGTCAAGTTGAAGGACGGCTGGACGTTCCACGACGGCACCCCGGTGACCGCCAAGAGCTTCGTCGACGCGTGGAACTACACCGCGTACTCCCCGAACCTGATGGCCGGCGCCAGCTACTTCTCGCACGTCGTGGGCTTCGCCCAGGTCAACAACGCGACCCCGGACGGCAAGCAGCCGGCGGCGCTGCCGGCGGCCAAGGAGCTGCCGGGCCTGAAGATCGTCGATGACAAGACGTTCACCGTCACGCTCGACGCGCCGTTCTCGGAGTTCGGCGTCCAGCTCGGCTACGCGGCGTTCTTCCCGATGCCGGCGAGCTTCTTCGCCGACCGCAAGGCGTTCGAGGCGCACCCCGTCGGCAACGGGCCGTTCAAGTTCGAGTCCTACACGCCGGGCAAGGACCTCGTCGTCAAGCGGTTCGACGGCTTCGCCGGCGCGCAGAAGCCGAACGTCGGCGGCATCGACTTCCGCTTCTACACCGACCTCGACAAGGCGTACGCCGACGTCATCGCGAACAAGCTCGACTTCCTGTCGTTCACGCCGTGGACGTCCACCCAGGGCGGCAAGATCAAGAAGGACCTGCCCGACGACCGGCGCAAGACCTACACCTACCTCGGCTACCAGGCGATCGCGTTCCCGCTGTTCGACAAGCGCTACGACAGCCCGCAGTTCCGCCAGGCCATCTCCATGGCGATCGACCGGAAGGCCCTGATCCAGCAGGTCTTCAACGGCGGCCGCACCCCGGCCGACGGCCTGGTCGCCCCGAACGTCCAGGGCCACCTCGACAACCAGTGCGGCGAGCTGTGCACCTACGAGCCGCAGAAGGCCAAGCAGCTGTTCGACGCCTCGGGTTTCCAGGGTGACATCGAGCTGACTTCGAACATCGACTCCGGCAACCAGGAGTGGATGGAGGTCATCTGCAAGCAGATCCAGGCTTCGCTGGGCCGCACCTGCAAGTTCACCCCGCAGACGACGCTGGGTGACTTCCGCAAGCAGCTCAACAACCGGACCGTCACGGGCATCTACCGCTCGGCGTGGGTCGCGGACTACCCGTCGATCGAGAACTTCCTCAACCCGCTGTTCCGCACCGGTGCCGCTTCGAACGTCGGGCAGTACTCGAACCCGAAGGTCGACGAGCTGCTCAAGCAGGCCGACGCCGCGCCGTCGCAGCAGCAGGGCCAGGCCCTGTACCAGCAGGCCGAAAAGCTGGTCCTGCAGGACATGCCGACCATCCCCATCTGGTGGCAGTCCGGCACCGCGGCCTGGGCGTCCCGGCTGCACAACGTCCAGCCCACCCAGTTCCGCGAACTCGACCTCTTCAGCGTCACCGTCGGCAAATAGCTCCGTGCGGCGCGCCGCGACCCGGCGCGCCGCACGTCGAACCGTGAAAGCAGTGATGACATGACCGTCCACGAGGTGGATGTCCTGATGATCGGAGCCGGCCCCGCGAACCTCGCGCTGGCCGTGGCCCTCGAGGAGTGCGGCCGGGCCGGGGTGGCCCGCTCCGCGATGATCCTCGAACAGTACGAAGACGTGAAGTGGCAGCGCAACCTGATGCTGCCCTGGGCGCGCAGCCAGGTGTCCTACGTGAAGGACCTGGTGACCCTGCGCAACCCGCGCAGCCGGTTCTCCTTCCTCAACTTCATGTACGAGCGCGGCGAGCTCGACGAGTTCGTCAACCTCGGCACCTTCAACCCGTTCCGCTGGCAGATCTCGGCCTATCTGCAGTGGGTGGCCGACTCGCTGGAGCAGGTGAAGATCCGCTACAACGCCCGCGCCGAGCGCGTCCTGCCGATCCACTCGGAGTCCGGCAAGGTGCTCGGCTTCACCGTCCCGCTGTCCGACGGCGACACGATCCTCTGCCGCGACCTCGTCGTCGGCGGCGGCCGCGACGCCCACGTGCCCGAGGTGTTCCGCGGGCTGCCGGCCGAGCGCGTCGTGCACAGCACCGAGTTCAGCACCCGGGTCGCCGAGACCACGGGGCTCGCCCGCCCGGGCAAGCCACTGCGGCCGGTCGTCGTCGGCGGTGCCCAGAGCGCGGCCGAGATGTTCATGGCCCTGCACCAGGAGGCGCCGGGCTCGTCCCCGACGCTGCTGCTGCGCGCGATCGCCCTCAAGGACTACCAGACCAGCAAGTTCGTCAACGAGCTGTTCTTCCCGTCGTTCGTGGACGAGTTCTTCACGATGTCCGAGGAGGCGCGGGCGAAGGTGCTCGCGGAGATGCACCTGACGAACTACGGCGGCCTGGCGGCGCCGTTCCTCGAAGAGCTCTACACGATGCTCTACAAGCAGCGGATGCTCGGCCAGCCCGTTTCGACCATCCGCGGCTCCGCGGACGTCGTCGGCTCCCGGACGGAGCCCCTGCCCGGCGGTGGCGAGGAGATCGTGCTCGACGTCCGCGACCTCAAGCACGACACGGTCGAGCAGGTCCGCTGCGACGCGGTGTTCCTCGGCACGGGCTTCGACCCGCGGATGCCGTCGATGGTCCGCGGCCTGGCCGACTCGATCGGCCTGGAGGGCATCTCCGTCGACCGCCGCTACCGCGCCGACCTCGGCGCCGGCGCCCACGGCGCGCTGTACCTGCAGGGCGTCAACGAGGCGACGCACGGCATCTCGGACTCGCTGATCAGCGTGCTGGCCCAGCGGTCGGCCGAGATCGCCGGGGACATCGTCGAGCGCCGCGTCACGGGCTCCGGCCCCGACGAAGACCGCCGTCGTTCCGACGAGTCCGTGGGGGTGGGGGTGTGATCGACATCCGCCGGCTCGACCGCGACCACCTGGAGCGCGCGTACGGGCTCGACTCGCAGCGGCTGCTGCCCTGGCCGGAACTCAACGCACCGTTCGAAGGCGCCTGGTGCGTCCTGCGTCCCGGCACCACGTCCACCCCGCACGCCCACCACGAGTACGAGATCTTCATCGCCGTCTCGGGCACCGCGACCCTGGTCGTGGACGACGAGCCGCACCCGTTCAGCGCGGGCGACGTCGTCCGGCTGCCGCCGGGGTCGACGCACTGCGTCACCAACCAGGGCGCCGAGGACTTCGAGTACTACGGCGTCTGGTGGGACACCGGGATGTCGGACCGGTTCACGGCCCGCCACGAAGCAGGCGTGTCATGACCGCCCGGACGGTCGTCATCTCGCCCGCCCCGACGGCGAACGGCGACCTGCACCTCGGGCACATCGCGGGGCCGTTCCTGGCCGCGGACGTGCACACGCGCTACGCCCGGTCGCAGGGCCGGGAAGTGTTGCTGGGCACGGGGTTCCAGGACACTTCGACGTTCGTGGTGACGACCGCGCATCGGCGCGGGGTCACCCCGGCGGAGCTGGTCGCCACGTCGGCCGCGCAGATTTCCGCCAGCCTCGAAGCCATGGGCATCGGCGTCGACGGCTACACCGGCGACGACGACCGGTTCACCAAGTGGGTCGTCGACTTCGTCGGCCGGCTGTACTCGGCCGGCAAGCTGGAACTGCGCACGATGAAGTTCCCGTACTCGTCGCGCTCGGGGCAGTTCCTGGTGGACGGCTTCGCGTCCGGCAGCTGCCCGGAGTGCCTCGCCGAGGGCTGCGCGGGACTGTGCGAGAGCTGCGGGCAGCTGGTCGCCGCGGAGGACCTGCTCGACGTCCGGTCCACTTTGGACTCTTCGGACCCCGTGGTGCTGCGCGAAGCCGACGTGCTCGTGCTGCCGGTCGAGCGGTACCGGTCGCGGCTGCAGGCGCACTTCGCGGCGCACGCGCCGGGAATGCGGCCGCACATGGCGCAGGCGATGGCCGCGATGCTGGCGAAGCCGTTGCCGGACTTCCCGGTGACGTACCCGATCTCGTGGGGTATCGAGGTGCCCTTCCCCGAGGTCGCGGGGCAGCGCGTCAACCCGAACGCCGAGCCGATGGCCTGGAGCATGCACGCCACGGCGCTGGCCGCGGAGAAGCGCTCCGGTGCGGTCTCCTCGGAGGACGCGTTGTGGCTGGCCGGCGCGGGTTCGGAGATCGTGTACTTCCTCGGGTTCGACAACATCTACCCGTTCGCGATCGCCGGCCCGGCCATGCTCCTGGCGCTGGACGGGCGCTACGACCTGCCGACGCGGTACTTGACCAACGAGTTCTACGAGCTGGACCACCGGAAGTTCTCCACCAGCCGCGGGCACGTGGTGTGGAGCCGGGACCTGGCCGCCGAGGTGCCGCGCGACCTGATCCGGTTCCACCTGGCCGCGACCAGCCCCGAGCACCAGCGGACGAGCTTCACCCGCGACGGGCTGGCCCGGGTGACGTCGTCACGGCTGGTGTCCCCGTGGAACCGGGTGGCCGACAAGGTGAACCGGTGGGTCGGGATCGGCCCGCTTCCGGTGTCTGCACGGTCGCGTCGCGCGGCTTCGCTGATGGCCGAGCGGTTCGCGGCGTCGTACGAGCTGGCGGGGTTCAGCCTGAACCGCGCGGCGGAGACGATCGCGGAGCAGCTGGCCCGTCTGGACGGCCGCGAGGTGACGGGCGCGAACGCGGGCGACTTCTGCTTCGAGGTCGACCGGCTGCTGCGCGGGGCCGCGCCGATCCTGATGGATCTGGCGGAGCAGGCACTGGGCACGGATCCCGGCGCCGAGGCGGAGTCGTTCACCCCGGCGCCGCTGCCGCGCCTGCGACCGGCGGGGAGCGACCGATGAGTGCGAACACATTGCCGGGCGCGGCGACCGCCGCGCCCGGCGCCGGCCGGGACGGTCCGCTGTCTCGCGTGGGCCTGGAGGCCAGCGCGGGCCGGGGCGACTTGGGCAAGGCGGTTTCCGGGACGAGCCCGGCGCCGACCGCCGGCGCGCGGCAGGCAAGGGCGATTGCCGCCGGCGGGGCTGCTGCTCTGCCGGGCCGCGCGGCGACTGAGGTGCTTGGCGGGGCCGCGACCCCACCGAGTGGTGTGGTGGCCGGGCCGACGAGTGCTGCCGGCCGGCCGGGCACGCCCACGGCCGAGCCGGGCGGGCGCCCGATGGGCGCCGGCGCGCGGCAGGCTAGTGGGCTCGCTGGATCCAGTGGAACCGGCACCCTGCTGGCCGAGACTGGTGCCGGGATGGGGCAGGCAACCGCGGCGACCGCCGGGGCCGCCACCCTGCCGGGCACTGTCACCGCGCCCACCCTGGGTCTGGGCGAAACCGCGTCCCCGGCGGACCTTCCCCCGCACTCCGGTGCCGGACACGACACGCTGCTGACCGCAACCCTGACCACGTCGAGCGCAACTCACCCGGCCATGGCCGCGTCCGCAGCCCGCCGGGCCGGTCGCCGGGGCAGCCTGCGGGTCGTCGTGGTCGGTGGGGGGATCACCGGGTTGCTCACCGCCATCCAGTGCGTCCTCGCCGGGCACCGGGTCGTCCTCCTCGAACGCGGCCCCGTGCCGCACCCCGGGTCCACCTCCTTCGACCAGCACCGCGCGCTGCGGGCGCTCGTCGTCGGGGACCCGGCCGCCACGCGGCGGGCCGCCGAGCTGCACCACCGGTGGCGGGAGCTCGACATGCTGCTGTGCGACCACCTGCCGGGTGCCAACCTGTACCGGCGCGTCGGGGTGCTCCAGGCCCTGCCGCCCGGTCTCGTGCCGTCGGCCGTCGCCACCGCGGGGGCCGCCGGCGTGCCCATCCGGATCGTGCACCCGTCCGGCTACCCCCTCATCGGGTTCCCGAGGGGCAGCGGCGCCGTGTTCGAGCCGCACGCCGGGACGCTGCTCGCCGACCGCGTGCTGCACGCCGCCGCACGGTGGCTGCGGCACCACCCGGACGCCGAGCTGCGGCCCGGCCGGGAAGCCGTCGCCGTCGACCCGGACCAGGCGAAGGTCCAGCTGGCCGACGGCACGACCGTCACCGGCGAAGCCGTCCTCGTCGCCGCCGGTCCCTGGACCGCGGCACTGATCGGCCGGCCCGTCGCGCTGCACCGGCAGACGATGGTCTACCTGCGCCCGCCCGCCGCGCTCGCCCACGCCTGGGCGGCGACGCCCACCGCGGGCGGGATCGGCGCCGACGGGCGGGCGTGGCTGCTGCCCTCGGTGGCGGGCACGCTGCTCAAGGTCAGCACCGACGCCGTCCGGCGTGAGGTGCCCACCCTCTCCGGCCCCGACGACAACGCGGGCTGGGCGGCCCGCGTCCTGGCCGCCGGCATCGTGTCCGATGTGGACGGTTACGACGTCGTGCGCGTCAAGCACTGCCACTACGCCACCTCCGAAGGCGGCGAAACCGGCTTCGTCCGCGTCGGGCCCGCCGCCTGGGCCCGTCCGGCCAGCGGCCCCGACGGCTTCCGCACTGCCCCGCTGGCCGCGGACGCCGTCGTCGCCGAACTCGCCGTCCAGCCCTCGTTCCTCTGACCCGAAAGGACTTTCGATGACCTCGAACCCGGGCGCGCTGCTCGTCATCGGCAGCGGCCTCAAGCTCTACCGCGAATACCTCGTCCGCTCCGTCGCCCGCCGCGCCCGCGAAAACGGGCTCCGGCTGGTCTTGATCAACAACCTCAAGCCGACCTGGCAGCACGAGTACTTCGACGACATCACCGTGGTCAACGTCTTCGACCACGCGCTGCTCGCCGAGACCGCCCGTGAGCTGGCGACCCGCTACACGGTGGCCGGCGTGCTCTGCTGGGACGAGCCGCTGGTCATGCCCGCGGCCGAACTGGCCGACGAGTTCGGCGTGCCCGGCCTGAGCATCCCCGGCGTGCACGGCTGCCGCGACAAGCACAGCTGCCGCGTCCGGCTCACCGCCGCCGGCCTGCCCCAGCCCGGCTTCCACCTGGCCATCGACCTCGACGACGCCCGCGCGGCGGTCACCCGCATCGGCTTCCCGGTGGTCGTCAAGCCCCGCGCGCTCGGCGCCAGCATGGGCGTCTCCCTCGCCCGTGACGCGGGGGAGTTCGACGCCGCGTACCGCGTCGCCCACGAGGCCAGCCTCGTCGGCGACGAGCCCTACCGCGGCGGCGCGATCATCGAAGGCTTCGCCGACGGCCCCGAGATCAGCATCGACGGCGCCGTCCACAAGGGCGAGTACCTGCCGATGTTCATCGCCCGCAAGAGCACCGGGATGCCGCCGTTCTTCGAGGAGACCGGCCACCTGGTCGACTCCGCGGACCCGCTGCTGCGTGACGAAGAGCTGCTGCGCGTCCTGGCCGAAGCGCACCGCGTGCTCGGCATCGAGAACGGCATCACCCACACCGAGGTCCGGCTGACCGACCGTGGTCCGGTGATCATCGAGGTCAACGGCAGGCTCGGCGGCGACCTCATCCCGCTGCTCGGCAAGACGGCCACCGGCATCGACCCGGGCAGCGTGCTGTTCGACGTCGCCACCGGCCAGCGCCCGGACGTCGCGCCGACGCGGTCCGGGGTCGCCGGCATCCGGTTCGGCTACCCGGACCACGACTGCGTCGTGCACTCGGTCGAGGTTCCGTGGGAGGCTCCCGGGCTCGTGATGGCGTCGCCGATGGTCGAGCCCGGCACCACGCTGCGGCTGCCGCCGGGTGGCTACATCGCGCGCCACTCGTTCGTCGCGTGCGAAGCAGACGACGCGGCCACCTGCCGGCAGCGGCTGGAGGACGCGGCCTCGCTGGTCGAGGTGGACTCGGTCGAGATCGAGCCGCCGCCCACCGGCACGACGCTGGCGATGCCGGCCGGGCTCCTGGACGTGGACGAATGAGCATCCACTACGACGGCCGCCGGTTCCGCACGCTGGGCGGTGGCGACGGCACGTACGCGGAGTACCGCCAGCAGGGCGATCTGGTGTGGGCCGAGTTCGAGGGCGGCCACGTCCTGCGCGGCACGGTGACCGGCACCTGCGACGCCGCCGGCGTCCTGCGGCTGGCCTACACGATGGTCCTGGCGAGCGGCGAGGTGATCGCCGGGCACAGCACCAACACCCCGCAGTGGCACGGCGGCACCCTGGTGCTGCGCGAGGTCTGGGAACGCTACGGCGAGCACGCGGCCACCGGCGTCTCCTACCTCGAAGAGGTCATGGCGGAAAGCAGGGTGTCATGACCGCCTGGGACGGCCTGCGCGGCCTCGGCGAGCTCCGGTTCCCCGGCGACCCCGGCTTCGCCGCCGTGTCGCCGGTGAACCGGCGGTTCGCCGCCACCCGCCCGGCGGCGGTGCTCTCGGTCTCGCGCACGGAAGACGTCGCGCGGGCCGTCGGGTGGGCCCGTGCGGAGTCGGTGCCCGTCACGGTCCGCGGCGGCGGGCACAGCTACGCGGGGCACTCGGCGGGCCCCGGCCTGGTGCTCGATCTCGGGCGGCTGTCCGGGATCCGCGTCGACCGCGGGACCGGACGGGTCACCGTCGGCGGCGGGACGCCGATGAAGGCGCTCTACGCCGGGTTGCGCCCGTGGGACCTGACGTTCCCGCTCGGCAACTCCGACACCGTCGGCATCGGCGGCCTGACCCTCGGCGGCGGCGTCACGACGATCTCCCGCGCGCACGGCCTCACGTGTGACGCGCTGGTCTCGACCGACGTCGTGCTCGCGGACGGCCGGGTCGTCACGGCGTCGGCGTCGGAAAACCCGGACCTGTTCTGGGCCTGCCGCGGCGGCGGGGGCGGCAACTTCGGCGTGAACACGAGCTTCACGTTCCAGGCGCGCCCGGCTCCGACCGGCTCGACCTGCGTCGTGCTCTGGGCGTGGCCGCACGCGGTCGAAGTCCTCGCGGCGATGCAGGAAATCATGCTCGCCGCGCCGGAGGCGTTCTCCGCGCGGATCGGCATCTCGCGGTCGGCGGGCGACGACGGCGTCGTCTCCGTGGTGGGCCACCACCTCGGCCCGGCTTCGGAGCTGTGGGAGCTGCTGGCGCCGGCCTTCGCCGTGGCGGCGCCGGACCGGGTGGACATCGAAGACCGGGACTTCTGGGACGCGGCGTCCTTCCTGCACCACAGCAGCGAAGGCGGCGCGTTCGCGGTCCGCACGCGGTGCACGCCGCACGCGATCGCGGACGCTGGGCTGGAGGCGCTCGTCCGGGCGGTCGAGAAGTGGCCCGGCGGCGGCAATCCCGACGGCGCCGGGGTGGCGTTGTTCGCGTGGGGCGGGGCGATCGGCCGCGTCCCGGTGGCGGACACCGCGTTCCCGCACCGGGACACGAAGTTCCTGCTGAGCCTGGACACGTCGTGGGCCGAGGGGGACACGCCGGGGGCCGTCGCGGCGAACCTGGACTGGCTGCACGCGCTGCACGCCGAGACGGGCGAGTTCGCGCCGGACGCGTCGTACGTCAACTTCACCGATCCGGACCTCGAGGACTGGCGCGGCGCCTACTACGGCCCGAACGCCGCCCGGCTCGCCGAGGTCAAGCGCCGGTACGACCCGGACCGGTTCTTCTCCCACCCGCAGGGGTTGTGATGGCTTCCGATCTTCGTGGTGCGATGCGCACCTTCGCGACCGGCGTGTGCGTCGCCACGACGTACCGCGACACCCCCGGCGGCCGGCGGCACGACGCCGTGACCGTCAACTCCCTGGGGTCGATCTCCCTCGACCCGCCGCTGGTTTCGCTGTCGTTCCGCAAGGAGTCGGCGTTCCTGGCGGACCTCCTCGAGACGGGCCGCTGGGTGGTGTCGATCCTCCCGGCGGACGCCCGGGAGGTGGCCCGCCGGTTCGCCGGACCGCGCGCGTCACGCGTCTCCGAAATTGCTGTCCTGGCGGCGAAGCCGGGGGAGCGGACCGGGGCGCTTGTGCTGGACGGCGCGAGCTGGCTGGAGTGCGCCCTGGCCGAGAAGTTCGACCTGGGTGACCACACGCTGGTCGTCGGCGAGGTGCTGGCCACGGGCCACGACCGCCACGCGCCGGCGCTGGTGTTCGTGCACGGCGGCTACCACGCGGTCACCGATCCGCGCCACGTCGCCGGGCCGGGGCAGTGGGGCGAGGCGCTCTAGCGGTCATGTCCGAATCTGGCTAGCCCGGCTGTCCGGGGCCGGGCATGCTCGTCGGGGTGAGTGAAGACGCGATGCGCTGGAGCGGCCAGCGCACGGACCGGGTCGACGAGGGAACGCTGCCGGGCCTGGCCCGGCTGACCGGGTTCGTGCGCAGTGTCCGGACGCCGGAGTTCCGGGACGTGACGTTCCACGAGGTGCTCGCGAAGAGCGCGTTGAACCACGTCCCGGCGGACGCGCGGATGTTGCCGGGCGAGTACACGATCAACCCGTACCGCGGGTGCACGCACGCGTGTCAGTACTGCTTCGCCAGGCCGACCCACACGCGCCTCGGCCTGAACGTGGCCGGCGACTTCGACAACGAGATCATCGTCAAGACGAACATCGTGGAGGTACTGCGCACCGAGCTCGCCCGCAAGCGAAAACTCCCACCGCGCGTGGCGTTCGGCACGAACACGGACGTGTACCAGCGCGCGGAGGGCCGCTACGAGCTGATGCCCGGCATCATCGACGCGCTGACGGGGCACCGGGTGCCGTTCTCGATCCTGACGAAGGGCTCGCTGATCCGCCGGGACCTCGGCCTGCTGGCCCGGGCGGCCGAGCGGACAACGGTGCACCTGGGCGTGTCCTTGTCGATGCTGGACGAGGAGCTGCAGCAGTCGGTGGAGTTCGGCACGGCAACGACGACGGCTCGCTTGGCCACGGTCCGCGCGATCCGCGACGCGGGCCTGGAGTGCACGGTGTTCCTGTCGCCGATCCTGCCGTACCTGTCGGATTCGGTCGCGCAGCTGGAATCCTTGGTGGCCGCGGTGGCTTCGGCGGGGGCCACGGACGTGCTGTACCACCCGCTGTACTTGTCGAGCGGGGTGAAGGACGTGTTCTTCACGTGGCTGCGGCGGACGTACCCGTCGTTGGTGACGGAGTACACGCGGTTGTACTCGTCGGGATCGGAGACGTCGTACCGGCACGAGATCGGGGCCCGGATCCGGCCGTTGATCGCGAAGTACGGATTTCCCGAGCCGGACAAGACGATCGAGGACAAGTTCGCGCTGAACGGCCGGCGGGGGCAGCAGCTTCCGCCTGAGGAACCCGCTCAGGCAACGCTGTTCTGACGGCGTGGGTGTAGGCCCGGAGCCGGTTGGCTGCGGGCCTTTCCCGTTTGGTTCAGGCTGCGAATGGCAGTGGTTGGTGGAGGTTGTTGCGCCGGGGTTTTCGGCGTTTGTCCAGGAACACGGGTGGCAGGAATTCGGGTAGGCCGTCGGTGGCGATGCGGACCTGCCAGCCGGAGCGGTGCAGGAGTCGGTGGTGGTGGGCGCACAGTAGGACCAGGTTGTCCAGCTCGGTCGGCCCGCCGTCTGCCCAGTGCCGGATGTGGTGACCTTGACAGTGACGGGGTGGGCGATGACAGCCCGGGAAGGCGCAGCCGCGGTCGCGCAGGTACAGCGCGCGGCGGAGTGGGGTAGAGACCAGGCGGTGGTGACGGCCGAGGTCGAGGGGTTCGCTCTCGGTGCCGAGGACCGCGGGTATGAGCTTGCAGTCGCAGGCGTGGATGCGGGCTTCGGCGGCGGAGATCGTGCCGAGGTCACCGAGCATGGCTCGACCGACGGCGTTGAGCATGGTGCCGAGGGCGGCTTGATCGGCAGCGGGTGTGGTGGTGCCGTTGTTGCCGACCATGGCCCGGCCGGCGCCGGTCTTGGGGGTGGTGCCGGTATCGCCGAGGGCGGCCGGGCTAGCACCGGTCTCGGGTCTGGGGCCGGTATCGCTGAAGGTGGCCAGACCCGTACCAGCCGTCGGCGGGATGTCTGTGTTGCTGAGGGCGGCCTGACCGGCAGCGGCCTTCGGCATGGTGCCGAAGGCGGCCGAACCGGCAGCGGCGGTGGGTACGTCGGAGTCGCCGAGCATGGTCTGGCCGATGCTCGACTTTAGGTCCGCCAACGACACTGCCACCATCACGTGAGCCCGCTCGCCGGCCTGCGTCGGCAACTCCGGAGAGTTGAACGCCAGGTCGATCGCGTCGGAGAAGGCGTCGCCGTAGCGTTCCAGCGGGGAGCGTAGGTCTGGGCCCTCGTCGGTGCTGTGGCGTTGCGCCAGAGAGTCGAACAGGGCGCTGGCTCGAGCGCCGGTCTCGTCGTCGAAACGGCCGTTCAACTCCCAGAACCCGGTTCTCTTCCGGCGCAACGACAACTCGCGACTGGGCTTGGCCGGTTCGGTCTCGTCCGGTGCAGCGCCATCAGGGTCGAGGTGGGCCAGGATGCGTGCGCCCAGAGCGGCGACCTGTTTGTGCCCGGCCTCGGCGGCGAACGTGAGCAAGTGCTGCTCGGCATCGTCACGGTGCTCGGGCGGGACCTGGGTCATCACCCCGACGATCGTGTCGATCATCGGGCTGCTCAACCGGCCCTCCGCAGCAGCAGCGCCGGTAGCGGGAGCCAAAGCGGGAATGGGAGTGCCGTCGAGGGTGCGGCTCGGGGTAAGGGCGCGGGCTCGCTTCACCACCGTCTCGGCAGCAGCCTTCGGAACATCGGCGAGATGCTCGAAGAGCCGCGCGACAGAACGGTATCCGAACAACTCCATCACGCCGCGAGACTCGATTTCCGCGAGCAGAGTACCGATCTCGGCCTCGGCAGACCGCACAACGGTGAGCAGCGCGGAGACACGGTCGGCCAAGGCCGCCGCCTCCGCTTGCCACAGCGTTTCCCTGTCCACACAACAAGATTACCGACGGCCGAACGCAGATTCATCACTCGATCAGCTGGAAGCTGTACAGCGGCAGGGACACCACTGCGTGGGGAATCGGCGCTCCGGCACCGAGCGGCAAGTGACAACACGAAGCGCCGATTTCCCACGCCCGGCGAAGCCGTATCAGTAAAACTAAGGCAATATCAGTAGAACTCAAGAACCAGGAGCCCAAAGCCCATCAGCATCCCCGGCCTCCAGCCGCCCCCGATAGACCCCGATCTTCCGATCGATCAACTGAAGGTTCTCTTCCAACTCGGCCAACCGGCAAAGCACCTCGGCCCGATGAGCCTCCAGCAAAGCCAGCCGCTCAGCCTCATTCCCCCGCCCGGCGCTCACCAACTCCGCATACCGCCGGATCACCTTGATCGGCATCCCGGTGGCCCGCAGCCTCGTACAGACCTTGATCCACTCGAGATCCACCTGCCGGTACCGCCGCCGACCACCGGAAGTGCGGTCGACGCGCGTGACCACGAGGCCAGCTCGTTCGTAGTAGCGCAGAGTGTGAGCGCTGACCCCGCTACGGCGCGCGGCGTCGGCGATGGTCAGGCCGGCCTCGGGGATCGGTTTGACTTCGAGCACGCTCTAAATCCTACCGTCGACGGCATGAAACCCACGCTTGTGCTGGCGATCTGCTGCGCCAGCATCGTCATCGCCGTCATGGACATCTCCATCGTGACCGTCGCCCTGCCGTCGATCCGCCACGACCTCGGCGCGTCCACAGAGGGTCTACAGTGGACGATTGACGCCTACACGCTGGTGCTGGCCGGGTTCCTCGTGCTCGCCGGATCCACCGCCGACCGGTTCGGGCGCAAGCGCGTCTTCCTGACCGGGCTCGCCGTCTTCGGAGTCGGTTCGCTGCTGTGCAGTGTGGCGCCCGGTATCGGCTGGCTGATCGCCGCGCGCGCCGTCCAAGCCGTCGGGGGCACCATGCTCAACCCCGTCGCCCTGGCCATCGTCGTCACCACCTTCCCCGCCCCGGCCGAACGCGCCCGCGCCATCGGCGTGTTCGGCTCGATGTCCGGGCTGGCGCTCGCGCTCGGGCCGATCCTCGGCGGCCTGCTCGTCGACAGTCTCGGCTGGCGGGCCGTCTTCTGGGTCAACGTGCCGATCATCGCCGTCGCCATCGTGGCCACCGCCGCGTTCGTGCCTGAATCACGCGCTGCCCGGGCCCGCCGGTTCGACCCGGTCGGGCAGGTGCTCGTCGTCCTCGTGCTGGGCTGCGTGGTGGCGACGATCATCGAGGCACGCCGGTCGCCGGTGGTCCTCGGCCTGCTGCTCGTCGCCGGGCTCGCCGCGTTCGCGCTCCTCCGCTACGAACCGCGCCGCGCCGACCCGCTGCTCGAACTGCGCCTCTTCCGCAGTGTCCCGTTCACCGGCGCGATCGCCATGGCGCTGTTCTCCCTCTGCGGGTTCGGCGCCTTCCTGTTCCTCACCACGCAATACCTCCAGGACGTCCGCGGCCTGCCGGCTCTCGGCGCCGGGCTGTGCCTGCTCCCGGTCGGCGTGCTCGTCCTGCTCCTGTCGCGGCGGACGGGACGCCTGGTCGGCACGCGTGGGCCGCGGCTGCCGCTGGTTGTCGCCGGGGTCGCGCTCGCCCTGGGCGGCGCCGCGTCGGTGTGGCTCGGCCCGGCGACGCCGCTGCCGCTCGTGCTCGCGGTCTCCCTGCTGTTCGGCGTCTTCCTCGGCACGGTCAACCCGCCGATCACCACCTCGGCCGTCGCCGGGATGCCGCCGTCGATGGCCGGGGTGGCCGGGTCGCTGGCCTCGGCCGGCCGCCAGACCGGCACGACGCTCGGGGTCGCGCTCGCCGGCACCATCGCGGGCACCGGCGAGACGGCCGGTGTCTGGTGGCTGGTGGCCGCGCTCGGGGCCGGCGTCCTCGCCCTGGCGCTGGTCACCACCGGGCCGCGCGCGACCGCGACGGCCACGCGGGCGGCGGCGCTGTTCGCCGAAGTCGAAGGAGTCAGCCTCCGGCGACCGACGGGATGATCTGCACCTCGCCGCGGTCGCGCAACGCCGCCGACGGGCCGCCGCGGTGGCGGCACTCCTCGCCGTCGACGTAGAAGTTGACGTACCGGCGCAGCTGCGCCCGCTCGTCGCGCAGCCGCCGTTCCAACGCG
Organism: Amycolatopsis sp. NPDC051106; assembly: GCF_040682775.1. NCBI lineage: Bacteria > Bacillati > Actinomycetota > Actinomycetes > Pseudonocardiales > Pseudonocardiaceae > Amycolatopsis > Amycolatopsis sp. NPDC051106. Next base: position 20,775 of record NZ_JBFBBQ010000028.1, read on the forward strand.
GGGTACCGCCGCGCGAGCACGTCGAGCAGGGCGCCCAGCGTGGCCGGCTCGCCGATCTCGACGTCCAGCCGGGACTCGCCGCCGGTCTTCTCTCGCAAGGGACCGGGAACCAGCACGGTGACCAGCACGGTCACACCCTCGCGGCGCGGACGCTCAGCACGTCCGGCAGGTGCGAGACGACCAAGTCCCAGCTGTCGCCGTCGTCCCGGCTGGCGTAGACGTCGCCGGTCCGCGAGCCGAAGTACACCCCGGCCGGGTCGGCGTCGTCGGCGCACATCGCGTCGCGCATGACCCCGGCCCAGTACCCGTCCGGCAGCCCCGCGCCCAGGGCTTCCCACGACTTCCCGGCGTCCTCGCTGCGGTACACCCGGCACCGGCCTCCGGGCGGGAACCGCATGACGTCGGCGGTCAGCGGGAACGTGTAGATCACCTCGGGCCGGTGCGGGTGGACGACCATCGGGAAGCCGAAGTCGCTGGGCAGGCCGTCGGCGATGGACTGCCAGCTCGCCCCGGCGTCGTCGCTGCGGTAGACGCCGTGGTGCACCTGCGCGAAGAACCGGTCCGGCGCGCTCGGGTGCATTGCCACCTTGTGCACGCAGTGGCCGTATTCGGGGTACGGGTCGGGCACGTGCACGGCCTTGATGCCCGTGTTGCTCGCCTGCCAGGTCGTGCCGCCGTCCTCGGTGCGGTAGACGCCGCCGGTCGACATCGCCACGGTGACGCGGCCCGGCTCGACCGGGTCCGGGAGCACCGTGTGGATCGCCTTGCCGCCGCCCCCGGGTGTCCAGTGCTCGCGGTGCGGGTGGTCCCACAGTCCGCGGACCAGCTCGAAGGTCCGGCCGCCGTCGGCCGAGCGGAACAGCGCGGACGGCTCGGTGCCGGCGTAGACGACGTCCGGTTCGCTCGCCGGCCCGGGCACGAGCTGCCAGGCCCGGACGAGGGACTCGGCGGTGTCCGGCGGGAACGCGATGGGCGCGTGGTCGGGTTCCTGCCAGGTCGCGCCCAGGTCGTCGCTCGTGGCGACGCTCGGCCCGAAGTGCTCGCTGGTGACCCCGGCCAGCAGGCGCGGCGCCGACCGCCGCGTGTCGATGCCGACCGCGTACACCTCGGTCATCGGGTGGTGGGGGCCGGTCACCTCCCAGCTCGTGCGGTCGTCAGTGCTGGTCGCCAGCCACAGACCCTTGCGCGTACCGATCGCGAGCAGTACCGACATCGGACACCTTCCTCCCAGTGACCGGCGTCACAGTACTCTCCCGGAACTCTGTCGAAAAAACTCCGGGGCAAGATGTCGAACGCCGCGCACGGCCGATCGACGCGGGGGTGAAGGCCGGTCGACGAGCTTGGGAAGATCCCGGCCCCGGCGACGAGAACAGGGAGAACGACCATGCGTTTCCTCATGATGCACCGGATCGACGAGAACGACCCGCAGGCGTGGAACCCCACCCCGGAGTTCGTGGAGAAGATGGGCGGGTTCGTCCAGGAGGCGGCCGAGAAGGGCATCCTGATCACCGCCGAGGGCGTCCACAAGTCGGACAAGGGTGCGCTGATCCGCAAGCCGCGCGGCGCGGCCGTCCGGGTCACCGACGGGCCCTTCGCCGAGGCGAAGGAGGTCATCGGCGGGTTCGCGCTGATCAACGCGGCCGACCGGGCGGAGGCCGTGGAGTTCGCCAAGACCTACGTCGAGCTGTTCGACAACGAGATCGAGGTCGAGGTGCGCCAGGTCGTCGAGTACGACGACCTGCCGGCGCAGGACTGACGGCCGCCGGTGGCGCTAGGCTGACCCGGAACCGACTCTGGGGGTAGAGCGATGTTCCTGGTCACCGGCGCCACCGGCAACGTGGGCGCGGAAGTGGTTGCGGCACTGGCGAAAGCGGGCGAACCGGTCCGTGCGCTGGTGCGCCGGCCGGACGCCGCGCTCCCGGACGGCGCCGAAGCCGCCACGGGCGATCTCAACGATCCGGCGAGTCTCGGTGACGCGCTCGAGGGCGTCGACGGGATCTTCCTGCTGCCCGGCTACCACGACATGCCCGGCATGCTGGCTCGGGCGCGTGACGCGGGCGTTCGCCGGATCGTGCTGCTGTCCGGCGGCTCGGCAGCGCTGGAAAACCTGGACAACGCGGTCTCGGCGTACATGACGCTGGCCGAGCGCGCGGTGCGGGAGTCGGGGCTGGACTGGACGTTCCTGCGCCCGCGCGCGTTCATGGCGAACGCGCTGCGCTGGCTGCCGCAGCTGCGCGAGGGCGACACGATCCGCGCGCAGTTCCCGCAGGTGGCGGCCGCGTCCATCGACCCGGCGGACATCGCCGCGGTGGCCGCGCGGGCGCTCGCGGGCGGCCACGAAGGCCGGATCCACGAGCTGACCGGCCCGGTGGCGCTGCGGCCGGCGGACCAGGTCGCGGTGCTGGCCGAGGTGCTCGGCCGGAAGCTCGAGTTCATCGGGCTGTCGGACGACGAGACCCGCGCCGAGCTGGAGGCGACCATGCCGCGCGAGTACGTCGAAGCGTTCTGGGACTTCTACGTGGGCGGAACCCTGGACGAGGCGACGGTGTACCCGACGGTGGCCGAGGGGACGGGCCGGCCCGCCCGCACGTTCGCCGACTGGGCGGCCGCGCACGCCGGCGCGTTTTCCTGACAGCTCCCGGACAGTTCCGGCGGACCGTTGTGCTCCGCCGGGCGCCACGCCAAGGTGGATCCGGCGTCGGCGGGGAGGGGGAGCGTGAGCGACAAAGAGCGGGCGAGGGTGGATCTTTCGGCGGTCCTGGGGGTGGTGCTCGCCGTCCCGGTGGTGGCCAGCAGCCTGCTCGTGCTGGGGCTGCTCGGAAAACTGGTCTGGCCGGCGTACTTCTGGGTGCTCCCGGCCGGCTGGGCGCTGGCCGGCGCGATCACGTTCGTCCCGGTCTACGAGCACGTCGTGCTGTCCGTGCTCCTCAAGATGCGCGAGCCCAGCCAGAACGAGCTGACCTGGCTCACGCCGAGCTGGGCGGCCGTCTGCGCTGCGGCCGGCGTCGACGGCGGCCGGTACCGCTTGTGGGTCGAGCCTTCGCGCGAGCTGAACGCCTTCGCCGCCGGGGGCCGGACCGTCGCGGTGACCCAGGCCGCCCTCGACCTGGAGCGCCCGGGCCTGGAAGCGATCCTCGCCCACGAGCTGGGGCACCACCTGGCCGGGCACACGCGGGCCACCCTGCTGATCCACTGGCTCGAGCTGCCGGCCCGCGTGCTCTCCCGCCTGGTGCGGCTGATCGCCTGGGTCGTGCCGCACGTCGGCCGCGCGTTCCGGTCCTTCGGCCGCTCGGCCGAGGTGCTGGTGACCGTGCTGCTCAGCCTGGGCGTCCTCACCGCGCTCGCGTTCCTCGATCCGTGGCTGCTGCTGACGCCGCTGCTCGGCCCGGTGCTCGCCTGGTCGAAGCGGCTCGGCGAATACCGGGCCGACCGGATGGCGGCGCGGCTGGGGTACGGCCGGGAGCTGGCGCTGCTGCTGAAGGCGTGGAACCTGCGGGACCGCGGGGACGAACGCCGGCTGTGGTCCCGGCTGATGGCCGGGCACCCCGCCCACATCGACCGGGTCAAGCGGCTGAAGGACCTCGGCGTCAGGTTGTGAGCACGGTGAGCACGACCTTGCCCGCCGCGCGGCCCGCGTGGAGGTGGCCGAGCGCGGCGGCGGCGTCGGCGAGCGGGTACGTCCGGTCGAGCACGGGCGTGAGCCGGCCGGCCTCGATCAGGTCCCGCAGGTCGTCGAGGTCCGCGCCGCGCACGCGGGCGACGAGCCCGCGCAACCGCTGTCGGACAAGCGGATTCAGCAGCGCCGCCCGGAACACCCGCTGGATGCCGCCGAGCCACTTGCCGCCGTTTTCGCCGCCGACGATCACGAGCGAGCCGCGCGGGGTCAGCGCCCGGCGCAGGGCGGACAGCGAACGCAGGCCGGCGGTGTCCACGATCAGGTCGTACTGCTGGGCCGCGAAGTCCTCACGCGTGTAGTCGACGACGTGCTCGGCGCCGAGCGAGCGGACCACATCCGTCTTGGCGGTGCTGCACACGCCCGTGACCTCCGCGCCGAAGGCCTGGGCCAGCTGGACCGCGAAGGAACCCACGCCGCCCGCCGCCCCGATGACCAGCACGCGCTGCCCGGGCTGAACACGGCCCACGTCGCGCAGGGCCTGCAGGGCGGTGCTGCCGGAAACCGGCACGGCGGCCGCCTGCTCGAAGGAAAGCCGGCCGGGTTTCGCCGCGACGAGGTCCTGCTTCGCGACGGCGTACTCGGCGAACGCGCCCTCGCAGACGCCGAACACCTCGTCCCCCGGCCGGACCCGCGTGACGCCGTCACCGATCTCCTTGACCGTGCCGGCGAAGTCGAGGCCCCGCACCGGCAGCTTCGGCCGCCGCAGCCCGAACCCCAGCAGGCGCAGCAGGTACGGGTGCCCGGTGGTCAGGTGCCGAACGCCCGGGTCGACGCCGGCCGCGTGCACGCGCACGAGGACCTCGCCGGCACCGGGCGACGGTCTGCCGAGGTCACGGAACTCGAGGACGTCCGGGCTGCCGTAGTGGTCTTGGACGATCGCTTTCACGGTGACTCCTCCGGGTACTGGAACACTTCTTCGAGCGGGACGCCGAACACGTGCGCGATCTGGAACGCCAGCTCGAGCGAGGGCGAGTACCGGCCCTGCTCGATGGCGATGACGGTCTGGCGGGTGACGCCGATCCGGGTGGCGAGCTCGGCTTGGGTGAGCCGGCCGTGCGCGAACCGGAGGGCGCGGATCGAGTTGGTGACGCGGGTCGGTTTCACCACGGCTGGAAACCCCGGCGGTAGGCGAAGATCCGGGCGACCGACCCGAGGATCGCCGAGAGCGTGAAGGCCAGGTAGACGGCGTTGGCGATCCAGAAGTGCGGCGCCCGCACCATCGCCAGCAGCAGGGCCGCGACGGCGCCGATGACGACGAACGAGTGGCCGACGTACTCGCCGAACCGGCCGATCTCGCGGTCGCGCTGGTCCTTCCCGCTGTCCTTCGAGAGCATCGCGGCCAGGATGCTCGCCGCGATCGTCGCGACGATGGACGCACCGACCGTCCACAGCAGCGCCGCGACGTAGGGGACTTCGGCCAGCGGCCGCCCGCCGGCCCGGCCGAGGACCACGACGAGGTACACCGCGTAGCTGGCTATCGAGGCGATCCCGAGGATCCAAACGCGCTTTTCTTCGTGGGTCACCTCGTCAAGGTAAAACAAACCAGACATCGTGTCAAAGTTTCTTGACATGAGAAAATTCCCGGCGAGGGGTGTCCAAGGCGGCGCCGGCCGTTCGTAGTCACCGCGTACGGCAACCGAGCCACTGGAGGATCTCGTGAAGTACCTGATGCTGATCAACGCCTCGCTCGACGCGGACGGCGCGCCCACCGGCTGCAGCACGCTCGAAGACTGGATGCTGTTCGACAAGTCCATGAAGGACGCGGGCGTCCACGTCGGCGGCAACTCGCTCGCCGACTTCACCACCGCCGCGGCGGTCCGCGTGGACGAGCACGGCGAGCGGATCGTCACCGACGGGCCGTTCGCCGAGTCCCGTGAGGTGCTCGGCGGCTACTTCGTCGTCGATGTGCCGGACTTCGACGTCGCGCTCGACTGGGCGGCGCGCTGCCCGGGCGCCCGCGACGGCGGCCACATCGTCGTCCGGCCGCTCGCTTCGTACGGCGACTGACGCGAGATGTCGGGGCGGGTTGAGGCGTCGATCGAGGCGGTGTTCCGGGAGGAGCGCGGGCTGCTGCTCGCCGCGCTCGTCCGCCGGTTCGGCGACCTCGACCTGGCCGAGGAGGTGACGTCGGAAGCGATCGAGGCCGCGCTGGTGCGCTGGCCCGTCGACGGCGTGCCGCCGAAGCCCGGCGCGTGGCTGATGACGACGGCGCGGCGCAAGGCCGTCGACCGGCTGCGCCGCGACCAGGCCTACGCGGCCCGGCTCGCGGTGCTGCAGGTCGAGGCCGAGCGCGCGGCGCCCGCCCCGGCGTCCGACGGCGGCCTGCCGGACGAGCGGCTCCAGCTGTTCTTCACCTGCGCCCACCCGGCGCTGCCCGCGGAGGACCGGACGGCGTTGACCCTGCGTTGCCTGGCCGGGCTGACGACGCCGGAGGTGGCGCGCGCGTTCCTGGTGCCCAGCGCGACGATGGGCAAGCGGATCGTGCGGGCGAAGAACCGGATCCGCGCGGCCGGCATCCCGTTCCGGGTCCCGGACGCCGCCGAGCTGCCCGGTCGGCTGCCGGGCGTGCTGCAGGTCGTCTACTCGATCTTCACCGAGGGGTACGCGGCGAGTTCGGGCCCGGACCTGCAGCGGCTCGACCTCGCGGAAGAGGCGATCCGCCTGGCCCGGATCCTGCGCCGGCTGCTGCCGGGGGAGCGGGAGGTCGCGGGGTTGCTGGCGCTGATGCTGCTGATCCACGCGCGCCGCGAGGCCCGCACGGGCCCGGACGGCGACCTGGTGCTCCTCGACGACCAGGACCGCGGCCGCTGGGACCGCACGATGATCGCGGAGGGGACGGCGTTGGCCGAGCTGGCGCTGACGGGCGGCCCACCGGGACTGTACGGCGTCCAGGCGGCGATCGCGGCCCTGCACGACGAGGCCGCGGACGTGGCGGGGACGGACTGGCCCCAGATCGTGGGGTTGTACGACGTGCTGCGCGGGCTGGCGCCGTCGCCGGTGGTGGAGCTGAACCGCGCGGTGGCGGTGGCGATGAGAGACGGCCCGGCGGCGGGCCTGTCCCTTTTGGACGCACTGGCGGAGGAGCCGCGGTTGCGGGAGTACAGCCCGTTCCCGGCGGCGCGAGGGGATTTGCTCAGCCGCCTGGGCCGCCACGCCGAAGCTGCCGCGGCCTACCGGGACGCGCTGGCTCTTGCCCGCACCGAACCGGAGCGCGCCCACCTGCGCCACCGCCTCGCCGAGGTCGCAATGTGAGGTTCCTGGCGGCGCAGGCCGGTGCCGGCAAACGTCTTGAATGACTCATTCACGGCGTGCGAGGTCCTGAATGACTCATTCAAGACGTTCGGCCGGCCACGGTCGCCCGGAACTGTCGGTGGCCCCCGGTAAGCTGGAAACCGGGGGCCGGAGGCCTACCCCGGGCGCTAAGCCGGCGTACGCAACGCCGTCACCGCGGGGGCGAACATCGTCGCCTTGATCGCGCCCAGCGTGCCGCGGTCCTTGCCCGCCAACGCCGAGACCCGCTCGGAAGCCACCCTCACCACGTCGCCCTCGGCCGCGATCTCGTCCACCAGGCCGAAAGACAAAGCGTCCGCGCCACCGAAACGGCGTCCCGTCGTCATCGACGCGACTGCCGCCGCCGGCGTCAGCTTCCCCTGGATCAGGGCCGCCATCCCCGGTGTGAACGGGATGTTGATGTCGGCCTCCGGGAAGCAGAAATACCCCCGGTCCGAGCGCATCACGCGGAAGTCGTGCGCCATCGCCAGCATCGCGCCCGCGCCGAACGCGTGGCCGTTGATCGCCGCGACCGTCGGGACCGGGAGCGTCAGCACGCGCGCGAACAGCTCCTGGACCTCGGCGACGTACTCCGCTGCCTTGTCCGCGTTGGCCATCAGCCACTCGAGGTCGAGGCCGTTCGAATAGAACTTGCCGCCGCCGGTGGTCACCAGCACGTCGGCCACTTCGTCCAAAGTGGAATGGACGCGCTGCAGCCACTCCGGCGAGAACCGGTTTTCGTCGTCGCCCAAGTGCAAAACGGTCACTATCGGTCCTTCTCTCGAGGGGGCACGGTCAGCACGGCGCGCACGGCGGCGGCCAGCCTCTCCCGCACCAGGGGGTCGGTGATGTCGCGCCGGAAGAACGCGGTCGGCAGGTCGACGACGCAGGTGGTGATCACCTCGACGGCCAGGCCGTCGCCGCGGTCCCACACCTGCCGCGCCAGCCGCACGAGCAGCGCGACCAGGCGTTTGTCCAGTGCGTGCAGGGCGTCCGCGAGCTCGTCGGGCAGATCCGGCCCGAACAGCCGGTCCGCCTTGACGCGCAGCAGCATCCGGGCCCCGTCCGGACGCAGCGAAGCGAACACCGCGGGCGTGTCGGCCGCCGCGACGACGGCCTCCACCGGGGAGGAAGCGGAGTCCACCCGTGTGGTCTGCAGGTCGAGGAACGCGGTCGCCGCACGCAGCCAGACCCGGGCCAGTAGCGCGCTGAGCGAGCCGAACGCGTGGTAGATCGTCCCGTTCGGCACCCCCGCGGCCGCCGCCAGGCCACGCACGGTGACCTCCCCCGACGACGCGACCAGCCGCTCGGCGACGTCGAGCAGCGCGTCGAGGTCGTGGACGCGGGGGCGGGGCATGCCGCGACCGTAACAGAACACGTGCTCCAAAACCAGCGCGGTAAGCTGCCGCCGTGGAGATCTGGGTCAACCCGGCGTGCTCGAAGTGCCGGTCCGCCGTGTCGCTGTTGGACGAAGCCGGCGCGCAGTACACCGTGCGCCGCTACCTCGAGGACCCGCCGACCGCGGCGGAGCTCGAAGCCGTGCTGAAGCGCCTCGGCCTCGAGCCGTGGGACATCACGCGCACCGCGGAGCCGATCGCGAAGGAACTCGGCCTCAAGGCGTGGGGCCGCACCGACGCGGACCGGCCGAAGTGGATCGAGGCCCTGGCCGCACACCCGAAGCTGATCCAGCGCCCGATCATCACGGCCGACGACGGCACGACGGTCGTCGCCCGCGACCCCGGAACGGTCCGCTCGGTCCTCTAGGGAATGCGACCGTCCCGGGGAAGCAGCGGGACGTCGAGCGGCACCGTCTCCGGGTACTTGATCCCGGCGCCGGTGTTCAAGACCACGACGTCCTCGTCGCCGGAAAGCCACCCTGACTCGCGAAGGTGGCGAAGAGCGGCGAAGCACGCCCCGCCCTCCGGGCAGACGAACGTTCCCTCGTAAGTGGTCAGCTCCCGTTGCGCCGCAAGCAGTTCCTCGTCCGTGACGGCGACCGCGGTGCCGTCGGTCGCGTACACCGCGTCGAGCACCAGGAAGTCGCCCAGCGCCTTGGGGACGGTGATGCCGAACGCGACCGTCCGGGCGTCGGGGAAGAAAGTACTTTCCCGGTCGCCGCGCGAGAACGCCTCCACGATCGGCGCGCACCCGGTCGCCTGCACCGCCACCAGCCGCGGCAGCGGCCCGGAAACCCAGCCCAGCTCGCGCATTTCCAGCAGCGCCTTGTAGATCCCGATGATCCCGACCCCGCCGCCGGTCGGGTAGAGGATGACGTCGGGCAGCCGCCAGCCGAACTGCTCGGCGATCTCGTACCCCATCGTCTTCTTGCCCTCGATGCGGTACGGCTCTTTCAACGTCGAGACGTCCTGCACCCCCGGACGGCGCTGAACCGCCGCCGCCACGAGCTTTCCCGCGTCGCCGATCAGACCGTCCACCCGGTACAGCTCGGCCCCGGCGGCGACGCACTCGCGCATGGTGATCGCCGGAGCGTCGTCGGGCATCGCGACCAGGCTCGTCATGCCCGCGCGCGCCGCGTACAACGCCCAAGCCGCGCCCGCGTTGCCGTTCGTCGGCATCGCGATCCCGCCCACGTCCAGTTCGGCCGCCCGGGACACCCCGACCGCGGCGCCCCGTGCCTTGAACGTGCCGGTCGGGACCAGGCCTTCGTCCTTCATCCACAGCCGCGAAAGCCCCAGCTCACGGCCGTACCGCGGCAGGCGCAGCAACGGCGTCATGCCCTCGCCCAGGCTCACCACGTGCTCGGGCGAGCGCACCGGCAGCACCTCGTGGTAGCGCCAGAGCGTCGGCTCGCGGCCCGCGATCTCCTTCGGCGTCACGGCTTCGCGGACGCCGTCGAGGTCGTACCGCGCCAGCAGCGGCGCGCCCGACGCCGAGAGACCCTGGACCGCGTCGGCGTCGAGGCGCTCGCCGGTCCGGGAGCATTCGAGGTGGCTGAGGAACGAGTACGGCACGGCGCCTCCGGTCAGAAACGGCGGGTGAACGGGAGTGGCTTGCGCATCCGGACCAGCAGCAGGAGCGGCACCAGGACGTAGGGCAGGTTGAACGCGAGGAACTTCGCCGGGTTGCCGGTGCGGGTGGCCGGGTCGCCGAAGAACTCGACGCCGAACACGACGATCCCGGTCAGCGTGACGATCATCGTCGCGTAGATGACCGACGGCAGCTGGATCCAGTTGCGGCCCGTCAGCAGCGCGAAGACGAGCACGACGTAGAACGGCATGTAGACGAACGCCGAGAGCCCGGTGACGATCCGCATCCAGTCCGGCGGGTGCATGAACAGCGGGTCGGCGTCGTGGGCGTACCAGTAGTTCGAGTTCACGAAGAAGTTGCCCGACGGCTTCGAGAAGTCGACGCCGACGGTCGGCAGCAGGTCGCTGATCAGCGACGTCACCGTGAAGGCCGAGAACAGCACCGCGAAGAACACGTCGATCTTCCGGTCCCGCAGCGGCAGGTTCATGGGATCGATCCTAGGTCCTATTGTGGGCGGATGGACGCGCTGCGGGTCTGCCTGTACGTCTTCGCCGGAGTGACGCTCGGCACCTGGGTGACATCGGTGCTGACCAGGGAATACTCCTGGGTCGACCGGATCTGGTCGATCGTGCCGGTCGCGTACCTGGCGATCTTCGCCGGCGCGGCGGGGTTCGCCGACGCGCGCCTGGACGTGATGTTCGCCCTGGTCACCCTGTGGGGGATCCGGCTGACGTTCAACTTCGCCCGGAAGGGTGGTTACGCCCGCGGCGGCGAGGACTACCGGTGGGCGGTGCTGCGCGAGCGGATGGCGCCGTGGCAGTTCCAGGTGTTCAACTTCTTCTTCATCTCGCTCTACCAGAACGCGATCCTGCTGCTGATCACGTTGCCCGCGCTGACGGCGCTGGAGCACCAGGGCTCGTTCGGGGTGGCGGACGTCGTCGTCGCGGTGATCTTCGCCGGGTTCCTGCTCGGGGAGACGGTCGCGGACCAGCAGCAGTGGGTGTTCCACCGGGAGAAGCACGCGGGCCGCGCGTCGACGCGGTTCCTCCAGGACGGGCTGTTCCGCTATTCGCGGCACCCGAACTTCTTCTTCGAGCAGGCGCAGTGGTGGGCGGTCGCGGCGTTCGGCGTCGTCGCCGGCGGTCTGCAGTGGACGGTCATCGGTGCGGTGCTGCTCACCTTGCTGTTCGTCGGCTCGACGAAGTTCACCGAGAGCATCACGAAGTCGCGGTACCCGGAGTACGCGGACTACCAGCGCCGGGTGTCCGCGGTGGTGCCGTGGCCGCCGAAGCGCGAGCCCGTCCGCGGATGACCGTCGTCGCCGCGCTCCAGCTCGGGACGGGCGTCTCCCTCGAGCGGATCCTGGAGTTCGAAGAAGAGATCCGCGGTGCCTCCCTGGTGGTGCTCCCCGAAGCCGTGCTCGGCGGGTACCCGGGCCGGGAGCCGTTCGTCGGCTACTTCCGAGCATCGATCTCGGTGCCGGGTCCCGAGACGACCGCGCTGGCCGGCCTCGCGGCGCGCACGGGCGCGAGCCTGGTCGTGGGCGTGATCGAGCGGGACGGCTCGACGCTGTACAGCACGGCGGTGTTCCTCGATCCCCATCTCGGGCTGGTCGCGAAGCACCGGAAGCTGGTCCCGACCGAGCGGGAGCGGCTCTTCTGGGGCCGCGGCGACGGCTCGACGCTCCCGGCGGTGCCGACGGCGGCAGGCCTGGCGGGGGCGGCGATCTGCTGGGAGAACCACCTGCCGCTGCTGCGCGCGGCGATGTACGCGAAGGGCGTCGAGATCTGGTGCGCGCCGACGGCGGACGACCGCGACGTCTGGCAGGCGTCGATGCGCCACATCGCCGACGAGGGCCGGTGTTTCGTGATCTCGGCCTGCCCGTACGAAAGTGAGGGCGACGACCCGTTCCGCGGCGGGAGCGTGATCGTCGGCCCGCTGGGCGACGTGCTGGCGGGCCCGCTGCGGGACGGCGAAGGCCTGATCACGGCGGAGATCGACCTGGAGGAGATCGTCGCGGCCCGCAAGAGCCTCGACGTCTCCGGGCACTACGCGCGGCCGGACGTCTTCGCGCTGACCGTGGACGAGCGGCCCCAGGACGGCGTCACCTTCCTGCGGTGACGCCGTCCCGACGGGACTCAGACCGCCAGACGTCCGCCGTCCACCGGGAGGATCGCGCCCTGGACGAAGCTCGACTCGTCGGTCACCAGGAACGCGATCGCCGCCGCGATCTCCTCGGGGGCGGCCACCCGGCCGGCCGGGCCCGCCGAGGCCAGCTCGTCCAGGCCGTCGCCGAACACCGCCGTTCCCTCGGTGCGGGTCGGGCCGGGGCTGACCGCGTTGACGCGCACGCCGGACGGGCCGAACTCCGCCGCCCACGCCTTGGTCATCAGCTCGACCGCCGCCTTCGACGAGCCGTAGAGCGCCATGCCCGCCATGCCCCGCGTCGCGACCATCGTGGACACGTTGACGATCGCGCCGCGGCCGCGGGCGGCCATCTCGGGCGCCAGCTCGGCGGTGAGGAAGAACGGCACCTTCACGTTCGTCTCGTAGACGCGGTCGAAGTCGGCTTCAGCCGTGTCCGAAGTGGGCCCGGTGGGGAAGATGCCGGCGTTGTTCACCAGCACGCCGACGTGCCCGCCCACCTCACGGGCCCGTGCGGCCAAGGCGCGCGCCGACGCCGCGTCCGTCAGGTCGGCCGCGACGAAGTCGGCCTTCCCGCCCGCCTCCCGGATGCGCGAGACGACCTCCGCCCCGCGCGCCTCGTCCCGGCCGGACAGCACGACGTGGGCGCCGAGCCCGGCCAGCGCGACCGCCGTCGCCCGCCCGATCCCGCTCGTTCCGCCGGTCACCAGCGCTGTGGTCCCGGACAGTCCTTCAGTCATCACTCAACTCCTCGCGGCCGGGGTGTTTCCCCGGTCATGAGGTTCAAGGACGAGCACCGGGCCGGACTTCCGGATGGGCGTTCGGCGCTGCTTATGCCCGCGATCGGCCGCGCTGATGGTCTTCCAGCGCGGCGACGAACTCCGCGAGGTCGCGGCGGTGCGACGTCGCCGGCCACACGGCCCAGGTCCGCCGCACGATCGGGTTCCCGGCCAGCGGCAGCCACCGGACCGTGTCCGGCATCGGGTACGGCCAGTCGGGCGGCGCGAAGGCGTACGCCCCGCCCGCGCTGACCGCCGGGATCTTGAGCTCGACGATCAGCCGCTGCTCCTCGGGCACTTCCGGCCCGACGTCGAGGCCGTGACTGCGCAGCGTCGCCGCCAGCTCGTCGTACCACGCCGGGCTGCCCGCGCGGGCGAAGGCGAACCAGTCGAGACCGGCCAGGCTCTCCAGGCGCACTCCGTCCGGCCCCGCCAGCTTCTCCGCGAGGTCCGCCGCGAGCAGGACGCCCACGTTCTCCGAGACGACGAGCTGCGCGTCGAGGTCCGGCCCGGCCGGGCGTTCGCGCACGAGGCCGACGTCCAGCTCGCCCGCCCGCAGCGCGGCCACCTGGGCCACCGACGACAGGTGGCGGGCCTGCACCCGCGTGTCCGGGAAGGCCTCCGCGAGCCGCGCGAGGGCCGCGGGCAGCAGCTCGGGCGGCAGCTCGAGGGGGACGCCGACGCGCAGCACGCCACCGCCGGTCTTCGTGTGCCGCGCCATGGCGGCGACGGCCTGGTCGTGGCGGGCCAGCACCGCGCGGGCCTCGCCCAGCAGCGTCGTGCCGGCGTCGGTCGCCTGGACGCCGGTGCTGGTGCGGACCAGCAGCTGGACGCCGAGGCGGCGTTCGAGCGCGGTGATCGTCTGGGACAGCGCCGGCTGGCTGATGTGCAGCTGCCGCGCCGCCTTCGACATGACGCCCGCCTCGACGACCGCGACGAACGCCCGCAGCTCGCGGATCTCCATCAGCGCGCCCACCGGATCGGCAGCGACTTCAGGCCGTTCTGGAAGGTCGACCGCAGCCGCACGGGTTCGCCGGCGAGCGTCACTTCGCCCAGCAGGTCCAGCACCGCGCCGAACATCGCCCGCAGCTGGACCCGGGCGAGGTGCGCGCCGAGGCAGAAGTGCGGGCCGTGGCCGAAGGTCAGGTGGTCGTTCGGCGTGCGGCCGATGTCGAACGCGTCCGGGTCGGCGAACACGCTCTCGTCGCGGTTGGCCGCCGAGAACCAGACCACCACCTTGTCCCCGGCCCGGATGTCCACATCGGACAGCCGGGTGTCCGCGGTCGCCGTGCGCCGGAAGTTCATGACCGGCGTCCACCAGCGGAGCATCTCTTCGACCGCGGACGGCAGCAGTGAGCGGTCGGCCAGCAGCCGCCGGTACTGCCCGGGGTGCGAGAGCAGCGCCAGCATCCCGCCGGGCAGGCCGTTGCGCAGCGTTTCGTTGCCCGCCACGGAAAACAGCCAGAAGAGGTTCTCGAACTCGGCGAGCGAGACGCGTCCGCCGTCGTCGCCGACGTGCCGCATCAGGTTGCTCATGACGTCGTCGCCCGGGTGCTCGCGCTTGTACTCGCCGAGCGCGTTCGCGTAGGCGTAGAGGTCCGGCATGCCGGCGCGGGTGCGCGGGTCCGGCATCGACCCGTCCGGACCCGGCGACGGGCGGACGGCGAGCGCGGCCCGTGCGAGGTCGGTGACCTCCGAAGCGGAGACGGTCGAGCTGACCGCGTACTCGGCGTCCTGGTACCCGATGACCCGGTTGCTCCAGTCGTACATCAGCCGCCGGTCCTGCTCCGGCACGCCGAACACCGCGGCGAGGGTGAGCAGCGGCAGGTCGGCGGCGACCTTGGCGAAGTCGCACTCGCCCCGCCCGGCGACGGCCGCGACGAGGTCCCGCGCCGACGTCTCGATCCGCTCGGTCAGCTTCGCGATCGCGCGGGGCGTGAACGCCCGCGTAAGCAGCCCGCGCAGCCGCCCGTGCTCCGGCGGGTCCATGTTGAGCATCATCCGGCGCACGTAGGCGAGGTCCGACGACGTCGCGGGGTCGCGGATCTGCGTCCCGCCGAGCTGCGAGGAGAAGAGGGCGGGATCACGCAGGACGCGCCGCACGTCGGCGTGCCGCAGCACGGCCCAGAAGTCGTCGACGCGCACCACCGGCGACGCGCGCCGAAGCCGCGCCAGCTCGTCGTACGGGACGCCGCGCACATAGGTGTCCGGATCGGTGATCCCCACGAACCGACCCTAGCCGCTGTCCGGCGAGTCAAGCTCGCGGTCTTCGCGCCCAGGCGGCCCCTGGCGGCACGGGCGGATCGCCCGAGTACGGCCCAGTACGAGGGCGCCCCGCCCGCACCGCCAGGAACCACCTGGATCACGAAGCCCATCGAGCAGACTCACCGGACAGCGCCTAGCCGCGCCCACCGACACTTTGGCAGGCTGCTCCGATGGACACGCTCAACATGCGCACCGGCGGCGAGGGCGAACCGGCCATCCTGTTCCTGCACGGCCTCGGGGCGACCGGCGCGGTGTGGGCCCACCTGACCGGCCAGGTGCCGCGGCGCGTCCTGGTTCCCGACCTGCCCGGCCACGGCCCGTCCGCGCCGCTGCCGCACTACAGCTTCGAGACGCTGACGACGGCCGTCGCGCGGGCGCTGCCCGGGAAAGGCCCGCTGGTCGTCGCCGGGCACTCGCTCGGCGGGGTGCTCGCGCTCGAACTCGCGTCCGGCAAGTACGACGTCGAGGTCGCCGGCGTGCTCGCGCTGGGTGTGAAGGTGGAGTGGAGCCAGGAGGACCTGGGTCGCGCGGCGAGCTTCGCGGCGCGGCCGCCCCGGGTGTTCGAGACGCAGGCCGAAGCCGACCAGGCGTACCTGAAGGTGTCCGGGCTGCTCGGCATCGCACCCGCGGACCCGGCCGGGCTTCGCGAGACCGAGGGAGGTTGGCGTCTCGCGATGGACCCGGCCGCGTTCGGCGTCGGCGCGCCGGACATGCCGGCGCTGCTCGCCGCGGCGCGGTGCCCGGTCGTGCTGGCGGCGGGCGAGCACGACCCGATGTGCCGCCCGGAGCAGCTGCGTGCGCTGGACCCGGACGCGGTCACGCTCGCCGGTCTCGGGCACAACGCCCATGTCGAGGACCCAGCCGCCATCCGCGCCCTGTTGGAACGCTTCGGCGTCTGAAGGTTCGGGTGCAGCCGTCGTACCCCACGCGACGGCTGCTCCGAACCCCTCGTCACCACCGGACCCGCACAGCCTAGGAAACCGCGGTGGACGTACGCCTGTACTCGCCGCCTCCGCCGCCGTCACCCTCGGTACCTGCGGAAACGGTTATCTTCGCCGTTCGGTGGTACAGGTATAGCGGCACGATCGGAATGCTGGAGGGGTACGTTCCGCTGCGGGGCACGCGGGGAGAGGACGCCTGTGGACGAAGGCCTGCCGTTCGCCCGGTGGCTGCGGGAACGGCGTGTGCGCGCCGGCCTCACCCAGGCCCAGCTGGCCGAGCGCGCCGGCTTGAGCCAGCGCGCGGTGCGCAACGCCGAGCTCGGCAGTGTCCGCCGGCCCCGGCCGGAGACGGAACGTCGGCTGCGGGAAGCGCTTGCCGAAGCACCTCCGGAGCGGGTGCGGATCGGCGTCCTCGGGCCGCTCACCGTCTGGCGCGGAGAGTCCCCGGTCGAGATCGGCGCCGAAAAGCAGCGCCTGCTTCTCGCGATGCTGGCGTTGCAGCCGAACCGCACGGTCCGGCGCGAGGACCTCGTCGACGTCATCTGGGACGAGCCGCCGCCGTCCTGCCTCGAGCTGCTCCACACCTACGTCGCGCGGCTGCGGCGCGCGCTGCGGCCCGCCGACGTCATCGCGACCGACAAGGGCGGCTACCGGCTGACCGCCGGCGAGGACGACCTCGATCTCCTGCGCTTCGAGGCGTGCCTGGAAGAGAGTGCTCACCACGAGGCCCTGGAGCTCTGGCGCGGCCCGGCCCTCGCCGACGTCGAACGGCTCCGGCAGCACCCCGCCCGGCTGGCCCTGGCGATGAAACGCGCGAAGACGGTGATGGCGTACGCCGAGGCCGCGGACCCCGAGGACGCGGCGGTCCGGCTGCGCGCGCTCATCGCCGAGGAGCCGTTGAACGAGTTGGCGCACGCCCGGCTGATGCAGGTGCTCGCCGCGTCCGGACGGCAGGCCGCGGCGCTGGCGGTGTTCGAAGAGATCCGGCTGCGGCTGGACGGCGAGCTGGGCATCGAACCCGGCTCCGAGCTGCGCGCGGCCCAGCGGCAGGTGCTGCGCCAGGACTTCGCCGCCCCGGAACCGCCGGCCCGCGTCCCCGCGCAGCTGCCCGCGGACGTCGCCGGCTTCCGCGGCCGCACCGGCCAGCTGGCCGAGCTCGACGCCCTCCTGGCGGGCGGCGGCACGGGCGCGCGCATCGCCGTCCTGTCCGGCACCGGCGGCGTCGGCAAGACCGCCCTCGCCGTCCACTGGGCCCAGCGGTCCCTCGGCGAATTCCCGGACGGCCAGCTCTACCTGGACCTCCACGGCTACGGCACGGTCCGGCCGGTCGAGCCGGGCGACGCGCTGTCCGGGTTCCTGCGCGCCCTCGGCGTCGACGGCGCGGACATCCCCGCCGAGCAGGAGGAGCGCGCCGCGAAGTTCCGCACCGCGCTCACCGGCCGTCGCATGGTGCTGCTGCTGGACAACGCCGGCTCGGTCGGGCAGGTCCGCCCGCTGCTGCCCGGCTCGGCGTCGTGCCTGGTCCTGGTGACCAGCCGCGACGCGCTGCCCGGGCTGGTCGCACGGCACGGCGCCCGCCGCGTCCTCGTCGACCTGCTGACCGACGCCGAAGCCCTCGACCTGCTGCGCACGCTGCTCGGCACGCGCGTCGACGACGAGCCGGACGCCGCCGAGGCGCTGATCGGCTACTCGGCCCGGCTGCCGCTGGCGCTGCGGCTGGTCGCGGAGCTGGCACTGAGCCGGCCGGGCGAGCGGCTCGCCGAGCTCGCGGCCGAGCTCGCCGACGAACACCGCCGGCTCGACCTGCTCGACGGCGGCGGCGACCCGCTCACCGCGGTCCGCGCCGTCTTCTCCTGGTCCTACCGGCACTTGGCGGCCGACGCCGCCCGCGTGTTCCGCCTCTGCGGCCTGCACCCGGGCCGCGACCTGACCCCTGCCGCGATCGCCGCGCTCGCCGGCGTCCCCCTGCCGGAGGCGGAACGGCTGACGGCCACGCTGGTCCGCGCCCACCTCGCGCAGGAGACCGGCGACGACCGCTTCCAGCAGCACGACCTGCTGCGCGTCTACGCCGCCGAGCTCGCGGCGCGGGACGAGACCGAGAGCCACGACGCGCAGGAGCGGCTGTTCGACTTCTACGTCCGGTCGGCCGCGCAGGCCATGGACGCCGTCCTGCCGCAGGAACGCCACCTGCGCCCGCGCGTGCCCGACCCCGACGTCAAGGTGATCGACGCGCCGGCGTGGCTGGAGGCCGAGCGCCGCAACCTCCTGGCCGTCGCGGCGCACGCGACGCGGCACGGGTGGGCCGACCACCTGCGGCTGCTGTCCGGGATCCTGTGGCACTACCTGGACGTCGGTGGCTACCACGAAGAATCGCTGGTGCTGCACTCACACGCGTCGGCGCTGGCCCACGACGCCGGCGACCGGGCGGCCGAGGCCGAGCCGCTGATCCTGATCGCGCTCGGCCACTGGCGCGTCGGCCGCTCCCGGGAAGCACGCCGGTACCTGGAGGAGGCGCTCGTCCTCGCCCGCGAGACCGGCGACCAGCGCACCGAAATCCACGCCGTCAACACCCTCGGCCTGGTCTGCCGGGCGCTGGGCCGGTTCACCGAGGCGATCACGTACTCGACCGAAGCCCTGTCCCTGGCCCGCAAGGCCGGCGACCGCACCAGCGAAGGCCTCGTCCTGGTGGTGCTCGGCTGCTCCTGCCGCGGCATCGGCCGCTACGGCGAAGCGCTCGGCTACCTCGAAGAAGCCCGCGCCCTCGCCCGCGACATCGCCGACCGCACGAGCGAGGGCTACGCCCTGGTCAACACCGGGGACGCGTTGTCCGCGCTGGGCCGCCACGACGAAGCGGTCCGTGCCGTGGAACAAGGGCTGGAGCACTTCCGCGCCATGGGCGTGTGGGTGAGCGAGGGGTACGCGCTGGGCATCCTCGGCGACATCGAGCACGCGCGCGGCCGGTACGCGGAAGCCGCGGCGCACCTCGAACGGGCGCTCGAAATCGCGCAGGAGACGGGCAGCCCGACCAACCGCAGCCTCGCGCTGAAGCACCTCGGCGACGTCCGCCTCGCGCAGGGCCGGCACACGCAAGCGGCCCAGCACCTCGAAGAGGCACTGGGCCTGGCCCGCGAATGCGGCGACCGGGGCGCGGAGTCCCGGGTGCTCAACAGCCTGGGGGCGCTGGCGGCGGCCCGGGGCGCGTCGGCGGAGGCGCTCGGCCACCACCGCGAAGCCCTTGCCGTGGCGAAGGAAACGGGCTGCCGCCCGGAGCAGGGAAAGGCCCACTACGGGCTCGGCGAAGTCCACAGTGGACTGGGTGAGCCGGAGACCGCGCGCGAACACTGGGAACGCGCGCTGGCCTGTTACGCCGGGGAGTGCGTGCCCGGCGCGATCCGGGCCCGGGACCGGCTGGCCGACCTGGCGTAGTGGCGTTCGTCGGCGACGAGGTCGCCTTCGAGGCGCTGGACGTCCCGGTCGAAGACGTTCGTGCTGCCCGCCAAGCGGTTGCGCGGGTACGGACGGCGGCGGTAGGCGTGGTCGAGAGCCCAGGCGAGCAGGACGAGGGCGGCGAGAACGGCGATGATCATGACGCTCCTTCCGGAGTGAGAAGGGCTGTTGCCTTGTAGAACGCGTAGTGGAAGGTCCCGTATTCCCTGGTGGTGCGGTGCAGGTCGGCGATCCCGCGGGCCCAGCCGGCTTCGTCGATCAGCCCCCGTGCGACGGCGGTTTCGCCGACGCCTTCGACCATCGCGATGAACGTGTCGCGGGTGAAACCGGTGACGAGGTCCGGCTTCGACGCGTCGACGTAGACCGTCCGCGGTTCGACTGCGACGTCGTCGAAACCGGCGTCGGCGAGAAGCGGGTAGAGGCGCCGGCCGAGGAGCCCGTCGCCGCCGGCGTCGGCCTGCAGGCGAATGAGGCAGTCGATCGCGGCTTGGGCGTGTTCGCTGCGCGGGTGGAAGAACGCCGAGCCGTGGTCGCCCTCGATGACGGTGATCGTCCCGCCCGGCCGCAGCAGGGTTTTCAGGTGGGTCAACGCTTTCTCGGGCTCCGGCAGGTGTTCGAGCACGAAGCAGACGAAGAGGTGGTCCCACTCGCCGTCGAGGGCGAAGAGGTCGGCCTGGCGGAACTCGACGCCCGGGACTCGCCGGCGGGCTTGGCCGAGGGACTCTTCCGAGACGTCGATCGCGGTCAGGTGCGCGTCCGGGCTGCGGGCCGCGAGGTGGACGGTCTGGGCGCCGACGCCGCAGCCGACCTCCAGCACGCGGCTGCCGGCGGGGTAGGCCGTCCCGGCGTGCAGCAGCGCGGCGAGGGTGTCGGCCTGGTCGCCGAGGCGGCGGGCCTCGGGTCCGGTGTATCCGTGCACGTAGGTGGTGTTCATGAGCCCAGCCTGCTGCGACAATGGCCCGATGGACAGAGCCAAAAGCCCGCTTCCGGAGGGGTCCATAGGGTCGGACTTCCTCCAGCTCGACGTCCGCGAGGCGCCGCCGGGCGGGCTCGCGGACTGGCTCGCCGGGCAGCTGCGCGCCGCCGTCGCCGACGGCCGGCTCCCGGTCGGCGGCCGGCTGCCCGCGTCCCGGGTCCTGGCCGCCGAGCTGCGCGTGTCGCGGGGCGTGGTCACCGAGGCCTACCAGCGCCTGATCGACGACGGCCACGCGGTGGGCCGGGGCCGGGCCGGCACGGTGGTGGTGGCCGCGCCCGTGCTCGCTCCCGAACCCGCGCGCGTCCGGCCGCCGTCGAAGGTGATCACGCCGATGCCGGGCGCCGAGGTCTTCGACGCGGTCCGCGCGGCCCCGGCCCGGATCGACCTCACACCGGGTGTCCCGGACCTGACGGCGTTCCCGCGCGCGGCGTGGCTGCGGGCCGAACGAGCGGTGCTGGACGAGCTGGAGCCGGCGCACTTCGGCTACGGCGACCCCCGCGGGGCGCCGGCGATGCGGCTCGCGGTGTCGCACTGGCTGGCGCGCAGCCGCGGCATCCGCGTGGACCCCGGCGAAATCATCGTGGTCGCCGGGGTCGCGCAGGCGCTGACGCTGGTGGGGGAGGTGCTGCGGCAGCACGGCGTCGACGAGATCGCGGTCGAGGACCCGAGTTCGCTGGGCGCGCGCCAGCACCTGCACCACTGCGGCCTGGCGACCCCGCCGGTCCCGGTGGACGACGACGGCCTGCGCGTCGACGGCCTGCGCGCCCCGGCGGTGCTGGTGACGCCGGCCCACCAGTTCCCGATGGGCGTGGTCCTCGGCGGCGAGCGCCGCCGCGACCTGATGCGCTGGGCGGCCGACGGCGGCATCGTGGTGGAGGACGACTACGACGCGGAGCACCGCTACGACCGGGCGCCGGTGCCCGCGGTCCGGTCGATGCTGCCGGAGGTGTGGTACACGGGAAGCGTTTCGAAGCTGCTGGCACCGGCGTTGCGCGTCGGCTGGCTGCTGGCGCCACCGCGGTTCCGCGACGACCTGGTGGCGGCGAAACGGTTCGCGGACCTGGGCAACCCGGTGCTGGCACAGCTGGTCCTGGCCCGGTTGATGGAGACGGGCGAGCTCGAGCGGCAGCTGCGGGTGGTCCGGGCCCGGCACCGCCGCCGTCGTGACGCGATGATCCGTTCCCTCGCCTCGGACCTGCCTTCGGCGGTGGTCCACGGCGCGGCGGCGGGGCTGCATCTGACGATCACGTTCTCTTCGGACCTGGACGACGTCGCACTGGCGGCGGCCGCGCTGGCGGAAGGGGTGAAGGTCCAGCCGCTGTCGTGGCACCGGCAGCTGCCCGGGCGGCCGGGGATGGTGCTGGGCTACGCGGCCCGGACGGCGACGGAGATCGCCGAGGGGGTCGCGGTACTGGGGAAACTCCTGCGCTGACGGCCGTACTCGTGCCGACAAGTAAAGGATCCACAAAGGACAGTCAAGCGAGTGTGATCATGCTCTCCCAGGCGATTCCGGAACTTGGTTGCCATACGCAAGCAAGTTGCTTAGCCTAGCTAAGGGACTTGCGAGCAGAAGGGTTGCACAGTGGCGGAACGCCGGACGTATTCGATCGCGGAACTGGGGCCGCGGTACAAGTGGATCGCGCTGTCCAACACG
This sequence comes from Amycolatopsis sp. NPDC051106, assembly GCF_040682775.1. Classification (NCBI taxonomy): domain Bacteria; kingdom Bacillati; phylum Actinomycetota; class Actinomycetes; order Pseudonocardiales; family Pseudonocardiaceae; genus Amycolatopsis; species Amycolatopsis sp. NPDC051106. The sequence goes on from NZ_JBFBBQ010000028.1 coordinate 42,916, forward strand.
ACGCTGGGCATGCTGATCGCCACGATCAACTCCTCGATCGTGCTGATCGCGCTGCCCGACATCTTCAAGGGCATCGGCATCAACCCCCTCGAACCGGCCAACACCAGCTACCTGCTGTGGATGATCATGGGCTTCCTCGTGGTCACCGCGGTGCTGGTGGTGAGCTTCGGCAGGCTCGGCGACATGTACGGCCGCGCGAGGATGTACAACCTCGGCTTCGCCGTCTTCACCGTTTCTTCGATCATGCTGGCCGTCACCTGGTTCGGCGGTGACGCGGCCGCGCTGTGGCTGATCGGCTGGCGGATCGTGCAGGGCGTCGGCGGCGCCTTCCTGATGGCGAACTCCTCGGCGATCCTCACCGACGCCTTCCCGGCCAACCAGCGCGGGCTCGCGCTCGGCATGAACGGCGTCGCGGCCATCGCGGGCTCGTTCCTCGGCCTGGTCGTCGGCGGCGTGCTCGCCCCGGTCGACTGGAACCTGATCTTCCTGGTGTCGGTGCCCTTCGGCGTGATCGGCACGATCTGGGCGTACCTCAAGCTGCACGACACCGGCATCCGCAAGCACGCGCGGATGGACTGGTGGGGCAACATCACCTTCGCCGTCGGCCTGATCGCGGTGCTCGTCGGCATCACCTACGGCATCCAGCCCTACGGCTCCTCGCAGACCGGCTGGGCCAGCCCGATGGTGCTGAGCTGCCTGATCGGCGGCGTCGCGGTGCTGGTGGCGTTCGTGATCATCGAAACCAAGGTCGACAACCCGCTGTTCCGCCTGTCGCTGTTCAGGATCCGGTCGTTCACGTGGGGCAACGTCGCCAACCTGACGGCGTCGCTCGGCCGTGGTGGCCTGCAGTTCATCCTGATCATCTGGCTGCAGGGCATCTGGCTCCCGCAGCACGGCTACACGTTCGAGCAGACGCCGTTGTGGGCGGGCATCTACATGCTCCCGATGACGGTCGGGTTCCTGGTGGCCGCGCCGACGTCGGGCATCCTCGCCGACCGGATCGGCAGCCGCATGCTCGCCTCCAGCGGCCTGTTCATCACGGCCGTGACGTTCCTGCTGCTGATCATCCTGCCGGTGAACTTCGACTACTGGGCGTTCGCGGCGATCCTGCTGATCAACGGCATCGGCATGGGCATGTTCTCCTCGCCCAACCGGGCCGAGGTGATGAACAGCCTCCCGGCGGACTCGCGCGGCTCCGGCGCGGGCATGATGACGACCTTCCAGAACGCGGCGATGGTCCTGTCGATCGGCTTCTTCTTCAGCCTGATCATCTCGGGCCTGTCGAGCAGCCTCCCGTCGACGATGAAGGCGGGCCTGCTCGCGCACGGCGTCCCCGACGCGGCGGCGACGCAGGTGGCGAACCTGCCGGCGGTGGCGGTGCTGTTCGCGGCGTTCCTGGGGTACAACCCGATCCAGCAGCTCCTGGGCGGCCAGCTCTCGGCGCTGCCCCCGGACCAGGCGTCGTTCCTGACGGGCCGCAGCTTCTTCCCGAACCTGATCTCGGGCCCGTTCCAGTCGGGCCTGGCGGTGGCGTTCGGCTTCGCGATCGCGGTCTGCCTGATCGGCGCGGTGGCATCGTTGCTGACGAAGGACGCTCGCCCGAAGGACCGCGAGTCGGTGGGCGAGGAGCTGGCGGCGGTGGCCGGGGAGTCCGGCGGCGGACCGAGCGAATTGGTGTCGCCGTCGGTCGAACGCTGACGGTGGTTTCGGAGCCGGGTGCCGCAGTTGCGCGGCACCCGGCTTTTCCCGTTGGGGGGCGGAGATGGTTCCCGAGAACGCCGGGCGCCTCGGCGAGCTGCTGGCCGAGGCCGGTACCCGTGCGTGCGCCCTGGCCCGCGAGGCACTGACCACGGGCGCGCCGGCCGACTTCTGGGAGAAAACCCAGCCGACGTCGAGCACGCGGTCGCTCTACGGCCGCCGGGAGCAGACCAGCCGCCGGGCGGGGCAGGGCTCGGTCGGCTTCGAAGCGGCCGTCCGCGCGTTGTGCGCGTACCGGGGCGCGGTGCTCGCGCGGGCGCAGATCGACGACCGTTCGCGCGGCGGCTACTTCTTCGAGGTGTTCCTGCCGCCGGACTTCGGCCGGGTCATCGCCTGCTTCGGCGTCGCGCGGGGCCGCCCGGTCCCGGCTTCGGACGCGCCACCCTGGACGCCGCTCGACGACATCGTGCACAGCCACACCCTGGAGACTCCGGACAAGGTCGTGAAGCTGCGCGAAGACGGCATCCCGGACGTGGCGGCGAGCCTGGTCACGAGCCTGGAGCGCACCCTCGCGATGCGCCGGTGGCGAAACTTCCGGCGGCACGCCGAGCTGGTGCCGGCCTTTCCTTCGCCCGCGGCGGCGGGTCCCCTGACCGCGGCGCTGGCCCAGGCTCTCGCCGAGCCCTACCCCAGCGCGCTCCTGGTGGCGATCATCGAGGACGCGCTGGCCGCGGTGCGGGTCAGGCCGTGACGAGCGCGGGTTCGGCGATCTCCGCCGCCGGCTCCGCCTTCTTCTCGCGGCGGCGGGTGATGATCCGGCGCCCGACGTCGATCATCGGGACCTCGACCCAGCGGTACAACAGGTCGGCGGCCAGCAGCCCGACGATCGTCACGGCGACCGCGGTGAGCGTCCGGTGCGGGGCGAACTGCGGGATCGCGCCCGCGACCGCCACCGCGATGACGCCCTGCATGAGGTAGAGCGAGTACGACCGCTCCCCGATGAACCGCATCGGCCGCCGCGAAAGGACCCAGGCGAGCGGCCCGCCGCCGGCGACCAGCGACGGCACCAGCAGCGCGGCGAGCAGGATGTAGAGCGTGCCGGTGATCGAACCGCCTTCGTCGCTGAGCAGTTCGGTGATCTCGCCGAACATGGTCTGGACCGCGACCAGCGCGGCGGCGACCACCAGCCCGACAGCGGGGTGCGTGAACACCCGCAGCGCGGCGAAGCCCTTGCGGTGGTGCAGCACGATCGCCAGCGTGCAGCCGATGAGGATCGGCGAGTAAGCGCCGGCGTAGGGCATGAAGGGGATCAGGGCGAGCATGAGGGCGACGAGCCCGAGGGAGAGGCTCAGCCGCTTCGCGAAGCCGAGCGCGCCGACACCGAACGCGAGCAGCGGCCAGACGAGGTAGAACTTCTGCTCGATGCCGAGTGTCCAGGCCTGGCCGAACAGGGTCATCTGGTGGAATTCGCCGACGAAGGCGGCGTTCCACGGCAGAGCGGCGATGATCCCGCTGTGCCGCAGGCCCATGCCCCGGAAGTAGGCGAAGACGACGACCACGCCGAGGATGACGTAGTAGACGGGCAGGATGCGGAAAGCTCGCCGGATGTAGAACTCGGCGAGCGACACCCGGCCGTTGCGGGCTTCCTCACGCAGGGCCAGGGTGGTGATCAGGAAGCCGGAGAGCACGAAGAACAGGTGGACGCCGATCCAGCCATTGGCCCGCACCCAGCTGGGCCCCCCGTAGTGGAAGACGACGACGAGCACGGCGGCGATGGCCCGGACCCCGTCGAGGGCGTCGAATCTTCGGGTGGCCAGGTAGGTTTCGTGTGTGATCATCGTGTCCCCCCTCAGGCTGCTCACAGCTTGGCCAATGTAATCGGGCGGGACCGGCATTCACTCGTTGGGGTGACGTTTCGGGCGTTCAGGCCGGTAGGGTGCTCGGTCGCGACGACGTCGTGGACGGGTCGGGGAAGCGATCGAGCAGGCCGGCGACCTACCAGCCGACGGAAGCCCGCTGGATCTTCACCGGGTGCGCCGGTGCCCCGTCCAACGGCCCGTCCGGGTCGGTCGGGATGATCCCGTCCGCCACCATCCGGTCCAGCGCCTCCATACCGCGCACCACGCGACCCAGCACCGAATAGTTCGCCGGGATGTTCGCGAACGAATGCACGATGAAGAACTCCGACCCGTTCGTCCCCGGCCCCTGGTTCCCCATGGCCACAGTCCCACGCGGGTACGTCTCCGCACCCGAAACCTCATCGGGGAACTTGTACCCCGGCCCGCCCTTCTCGACCTCGTAGATGTCCCCGCACTGGAGAACACCGAGACGCGAAGAGTTCGAAAGCCGCCAGCACTGGGACCGGTCGTAGAACCGCTGAAGAATCAGCGAAACCATGTTGTGCACCGCGCAAGGCGCCGCCCCGGCGCGGTTCAACCGCACCGTCACCGGGCCGTAGTTGAAGCGGAACGTCACGTCCACGGTCCCGCGCGTCAGCGCGAACGGCAGCGGACGCACCACCGGCCGGGCGGCCGGGTTGTCCGGCGTCGGCGTGAAAGTGCACCGGACGACCGGCACTGAAGCCGAAGCCGGCGCCGGCGCCGCCAGCAACGCACCCAGTACACCGACGAGAGCCAGACCCCAGCGCAGCTTCATGCCGGGCACGTTAGCCGGAAACGAACTACTTGCGCCAGGCTGTGCGCTGCTTGCGGATGTCCAGCACGAGCAGCAGGATCAGGAACAGCGACAGGCCGACGAGCCACACGTTCTCGGTGTTGTTCTCGTGGTTGCCCTTGATCATCACCAGCAGGATGATCGCGCTGACCCAGCCGGCGATGCGGGTGGCCTTCGGGAACGAACCGTGCCAGCCCCAGGCCGCGGACGGCTCGTCGCGGGGGTCGACCTCGGGCCGCTTCTCGACCGCCTTGCCTGCCACGATGAACTCCTCAAGACCCTTGAACCACGGACGCGCCGATGATCCCACACCTCCGGGCGCGCCGCGGAGACGGCCCGCGTGGTGCCGGCCACTCGGGAGAGCCCGAGCGGGCCTGGTCGCGCGACGGAACCTCCGGGTGCGCCGCGGAGACGCCCCGCGCGACAATGACCCGCGATGACTACCTCGCGAAGCGTTCTCGTGCTCGGCTCCACCGGGTCCATCGGCGTGCAGGCCCTGGAAGTCGCGGCGCGCAACCCGCACCTCTTCCGGGTGGCCGGCATCGCGGCGGGCGGCGCCGATCCGGCCGCGCTCGCCGCGCAGGCGCTCGCCCACGGCGTCGAGGCCGTCGCCGTCACCAAGGCGACGGCCGCCGAAGACGTCCAGCTCGCGCTGTACGCCGAAGCGCAGAAGCGCGGCTACGACCAGGGCGAGTTCAAGCTCCCGAGGCTTTTCGCGGGCTCCGACGCCGTGACCGAGCTGATCGACGCGGTGAAGGTCGACACCGTCCTCAACGCCCTGCCCGGCTCCCGCGGCCTCGAGCCGACGCTCAAAGCGCTCGCCACCGGCGCCACCCTCGCGCTCGCGAACAAGGAATCCCTCATCGCCGGCGGGCCGCTGGTGCTCGCCGCCGCGAAGCCCGGGCAGCTCGTGCCGGTCGACTCCGAGCACTCCGCCATCGCGCAGGCGCTGCGGGCCGGGCGCCGGAGCGAGGTCGCCCGGCTCGTGCTCACCGCCTCCGGCGGCCCGTTCCGCGGCCGCAAGCGCGCCGAACTCGCCGACGTCACCGTCGAGCAGGCGATGGCGCACCCGACCTGGTCGATGGGCCCGCTGATCACCATCAACTCGGCCACCCTGGTGAACAAGGGCCTGGAGCTGATCGAGGCGGCGCTGCTGTTCGACGTCGAGCCGGCGCGGATCGACGTCACCGTGCACCCGCAGTCGATCGTGCACTCGATGGTGACCTTCACCGACGGCTCGACGATCGCCCAGGCCAGCCCGCCCGACATGCGGCTGCCGATCGCGCTCGCCCTGCACTGGCCCGACCGGGTTCCCGAGGCCGCCCCCGCCTGCACCTGGGACAAGGCCGCGACCTGGACGTTCGAGCCGCTGGACGACGACGCCTTCCCGGCCGTCGAGCTGGCCCGCCACTGCGGCACCGTGGGTGGCTGCCTGCCCGCCGTCTACAACGCGGCGAACGAAGAGCTGGTCGCCGCGTTCCTCGCGCAGAACACCCGCTTCACGTCGATAGTGGACACTGTTTCCGAGGTGGTGGGTGCTGCCGACGAGTGGCGTCGCGAACCGCGCGACGTCGACGACGTTCTCGCCGCCGAGCGCTGGGCCCGCGCGCGGGCCCGTTCGATCATCGAGGGGAAGTAGCGGGTGTCCTACATCATCGGTGTGGTGCTCTTCGCGCTGGGGATCTGCGTCTCCGTCGCACTGCACGAGGCCGGCCACATGGTCACCGCGAAGGCCTTCGGCATGAAGGTCCGGCGGTACTTCGTGGGCTTCGGCCCCACGGTGTTCTCCTGGCGCCGCGGGGAGACCGAATACGGCCTGAAGTGGATCCCGCTCGGCGGCTTCTGCGACATCGCCGGCATGACGGCCCTCGACGAGGTGACGCCGGACGAGGCGCCCCGCGCGATGTGGCGGTTCAAGACCTGGAAGCGCACGGTCGTCATGAGCGCCGGGTCGATCACGCACTTCATCCTCGGCTTCGTCGTGCTCTACCTGATGGCCGTCACGATGGGACTGCCGAACCTGACCGGTCCCACCACGACCGAGCCGGTGCTCGCCGCGACCTCCTGCGCCCGCTCGGCCACGTCGGAGAAGGAGGCCCAGGACCCCAACTGCCCGCCGGGCGCAGCGCGTCCCGCGCAGGCGGCCGGGCTGCGGGCCGGTGACAAGGTCCTCGCGATCGGCGGCAAGCCGGTGGCGACCTGGGAAGCGATGCTCGCCACCGTGCAGGCCACCAGCGGCCCGACGCAGTTCGACGTCCAGCGCGGCGACCAGCGGCTGTCGCTGATCGTCGACGTGCCGAAGGTGCAGCGCTGGACGACCGCCGGCGTCAAGGAGGTCGGCATGATCGGTGCCTCGCCCGTGGTCCCGGCCGCGACCACGCAGTACGGCCCGGTCGCCGCGGTCGGCGCGACGTTCAGCTTCACCGGCACGATGTTCGCGGAGACCGCCCAGCGGCTCGTCGAGTTCCCCGAGCGCATCCCCGCCGTCGTCACCGCGATCTTCGGCGGCGAGCGCGACCCGAACACCCCGGTCAGCGTCGTCGGCGCGAGCCGGATCGGCGGCGAGGCCGTCGAGCGGGGCATCTGGGTGCTGTTCTTCTTCCTGCTGGCCAGCCTCAACTTCTTCATCGGCGTGTTCAACCTGCTGCCGCTGCTGCCGCTCGACGGCGGGCACATCGCGGTGGTCTGGTACGAGCGCGTCCGCGACTGGATCCGCGCCCGGCGGGGCAAGGTGGCCGGCGGGCCCGTCGACTACACGAGGCTGTCCGGGATCACGATGGTGCTGGTGCTCATCGGCGGCGCGGTCACGCTACTCACGGTGACGGCGGACATCGTCAACCCGATTCGTCTGCAGTAGTGCCTCGCCACGGAGGGGTTCCGGCCCCTCCGTGGCGATTCACACAGGCCGTAACGCTGCTCACCGTGACGGTTGACATGGTGCGGGTGGCCCGGTCGGGGTAGGTACGCTGGAGGCCGTGACCGTCGCACTCGGTATGCCCGCCCTGCCCCCGCCCGTCCTCTCCGAGCGCCGCAAGACCCGCCAGCTCCAGGTGGGTTCGGTCGGCGTCGGCAGCGAGTTCCCGATCTCCGTCCAGTCGATGACGACGACGCTCACCTCCGACGTCAACGCGACCCTGCAGCAGATCGCCGAGCTGACCGCCGCGGGCTGCGACATCGTCCGCGTCGCCTGCCCGTCGGCCGACGACGCCGAGGCGCTGCCCGCGATCGCGAAGAAGTCCCAGATCCCGGTGATCGCGGACATCCACTTCCAGCCGAAGTACGTCTTCGCCGCGATCGAGGCCGGCTGTGCTGCGGTCCGCGTGAACCCGGGCAACATCCGGAAGTTCGACGACCAGGTCAAGGAGATCGCGCAGGCCGCGAAGGACCACGGCACGCCGATCCGGATCGGCGTCAACGCGGGTTCGCTGGACAAGCGCCTGCTCGAGAAGTACGGCAAGGCGACGCCGGAGGCGCTGGCCGAGTCGGCGCTGTGGGAGGCGTCCCTGTTCGCCGAGCACGACTTCCACGACATCAAGATCTCGGTGAAGCACAACGACCCGGTGGTCATGGTGCGCGCGTACGAGCTCCTCGCGGAGCAGTGCGACTACCCGCTGCACCTCGGCGTCACCGAGGCGGGCCCGGCTTTCCAGGGCACGATCAAGTCGGCCGTCGCGTTCGGCGCGCTGCTGCGGCAGGGCATCGGCGACACGATCCGGGTGTCGCTGTCCGCACCGCCGGTCGAAGAGGTCAAGGTCGGCATCCAGATCCTGCAGTCGCTGAACCTCAAGCAGCGCAAGCTGGAGATCGTGTCGTGCCCGTCGTGCGGGCGCGCGCAGGTGGACGTCTACACGCTCGCCGAGCAGGTCACGGCCGGGCTCGAGGGCATGGAGATCCCGCTGCGCGTCGCGGTCATGGGCTGTGTCGTGAACGGCCCGGGCGAGGCCCGCGAGGCCGACCTCGGTGTGGCGTCCGGCAACGGCAAGGGCCAGATCTTCGTGAAGGGCGAGGTCATCAAGACCGTGCCGGAGCACGCGATCGTCGAGACGCTCATCGAAGAGGCCATGCGCATCGCCGAAGAGGCGGGCGAGTCCCTCGGCGAGGGCGAGCCGGTCGTCACCGCCGGCTGAATCTCTGGGGGTTCCGGGTGGCGAAGCCCCCGGCCCGGGGCGAAGTCCCGGCTGTCACAGCGTTGCTCGCGGACGAGGCCCTCGAGGCGTCGTCCGTCGTGGCCAACACCGCGATGAACCGGGAGCGCCGGCTGGCCGGGCGCGACGGTTATTCGCGGGTTCTCGGCTTCGACATCCTGAGCCTGCCGCCCGGTGCCCGCTGGCTGGACCTCTGCTGCGGCAGCGGGCGCGCACTCCTCGACGCGGCCGCGGCCCGGCCGGACCTGGACATCACCGGCGTCGACCTGGTCGGGTACTTCGCGGCGGCCGGGCCCGTGCGGTTCGAGACCGCGTCGATCACGGCGTGGGAGCCCTCGGGCCGGTTCGACCTCGTGACCTGCGTGCACGGGCTGCACTACGTCGGCGACAAGCTGGGCGCGCTGCTGCGGGCGGCGTCGTGGCTGAGCGAGGACGGCCTGTTCGTGGCGAACTTCGACGTCGCGGGCATCCGGGTACCCGGCGGCGCGCGGCGAGTCCTGCCGGCGTTGCGGGCCGCGGGGTTCACCTACGACTCACGGACTCGCCGGATCCGGCGCGCGGGGCCGTTCTCCGGCACGCTGCCGTTCCGCTACCTCGGCGCGGACGACCGGGCCGGCCCGAACTACACGGGCCAGCCGGCGGTCTCCTCCTCCTACGAGTCAGCCTTGTAGGTGGTGCTGGGCGGCGTCGCGGATCTGCAGGCGGACGTTCTCCAGCGCGGCGGCGACCTCGTCGATCTGCTGCGCCGCCAGCTGGATCGAGCCCTGGATCGCGGTCGCGGTCGACGTCTCCCCGAGCAGGCCGAGCACCTGCGCCTGCAGGTCTTCGAGTTCGCTCTTGGTGGCGAGCGCGATGCCGGTGGGCACCTGGTCGGCGAGCAGCTCCAGCTGCTGCGCCTGCTCCTGGATCGTCATGGGTGGTTCCTTCCGCGGTGGGGACGCACTGTCCGTGTTAGCAGAAAGCGGAACTGTCGGTGGTGACGTTTACGCTGGCATCCGTGAGCGTGACCTGGGCCGTCCGGCAGCCGCACCCGGTGGTGCGGCCCCTGGTCACGCGCTACGTCGGGTACGCGCAGGACGAGGTGACGCTGCCGGTCCACCGCGGGCTGCCGTCCCGGCACGTGACGCTGGTCATCAGCCTGGCCGGACCGGTCCGGATGGCCGGGCGCAGCTTGCGGGCGCTCGTCGGCGGGCTGCACACGAGCGCGGTGCTGATCCGGCAGGACCGCAGCCAGGCCGGGCTGCAGCTGGAGCTCGACCCGCTGGGCGTGCGGACGCTGCTCGGCGTCACGGCGGCGGAGCTCGGCGGCGAGGTGCACGACCTGGCCGAGTTCGGCCTGGGTTCGCTGCCGGACCGCCTGCGGGAGCTGCCGACCTGGGGCGAGCGGTTCGCCCTGCTCGACGAGGTGCTGGCCGCCCGCGCGGTGGAGCCGGTGGCGCCACCGCCGGAGCTGGGGGAGGCCTGGCGCCGGATGCGGGGCGCCGACGGCCGGGTCCGCGTCACGGACCTGGCCGGCGAGGTCGGCTGGAGCCGCCGTCACCTGGGGGAGCGGTTCCGGGCGGAGCTGGGGCTGGCGCCGAAGCAGGCGGCGCGGGTGCTGCGGTTCGAGCGGGCCGGGCGGCTGCTGCGGCAGGGGCACGCGGACTTGGCCGCGCTGGCCGTCGAGTGCGGCTACTACGACCAGGCGCACCTGACCAACGAGTGGCGGGCGCTGGCCGGGTGCACACCGGGCACGTGGATCGCCGAGGAGCTCCCGTTCCTCCAAGACGACCAGGTGGCGGCGGGGCAAGACTCGCGGGCATGACTCCTGAACCGAACGTCTGGCCCGCCCTGCGCTACGAAGACGCCCCGGCGGCGGTCCGTTTCCTCGTCGACGTCCTCGGTTTCACCGAGGCCCTGGTGGTGCCGGAAGGCGACCTGATCGCGCACGCGGAGCTGCGCTGGCCCGAGGGCGGCGCGGTGATGCTGGGCAGCGTCCGCCCGCCGGACGGGATCCACGACGCGATGAAGCCCGGCACCGGCGCGGTGTACGTGGTCTCGGACCAGGTGGACGAGATCTACGCGCGGGTCAAGGACGCGGGCGCGGAGATCACGGCGGAGCTGACCGACACGGAGTACGGCTCGCACACGTTCAGCCTCCGCGACCCGGAGGGCAACAGCTGGACGATCGGCACCTACCGCGGCGCTGCCTGAGCCAGCCCGGACGTCGTGAACGCCCCGTTCACCGCGTCCGGTGGCCGGCTGGAAGAAGGCGCGGTGATGCGCCGGCCGTGCTGTTCCACGGCCGGCTCGACCTCAGCTGCCGCGGTGGTGCCGTCCGGATGCAGTGAATGACTCATTCCTGGCGTCCGGCGCCAGGAATGAGTCATTCACTGCGGCAAGTCCGGGCCAGTGCGACCGGCCCGGCCCCGGAGAGCGGCGGGTGGGTGCCGCGAGGTCTTTCACCGCGCCCAGCGGCCTGAACGAGTCGTTCATGACCTTCCGGCGCCCGCCTACTGCACCGGCCGCTCGAAGGTCACCAGCAGCCCTTCGACCCCGCCGGGTCCCACCCGGCCCTTCACCTCCGCCGAGGTGATCGCCTTCAGCTGCCACCCGTCGACGGCGTGGTCGTTGAGCAGCTTCTCGAGCTTCCCGCCGGACATCTTGCCGCCGATCAGCTTCTCCCGGACCTCGACGACCTTGTACGTGTACCGCTGCATGCGCCCCATTCTCCTCGCGGACCACGACCCGGGCCGTTCATCTCACCGTGTCGACGGCCTCGCGTTCCGTTTACCGGCGGAATCTGGCACCCTGGAGCCCGTGTTGCGGCTTGCAGGTGCACGGCTGCTCGATGATCGGGACTATCCGGCGGTCCGTGCCGCGCTCGCCGCCGACCCGGTGGGCAGCTGCATGGTCAGCGCCCGGGTCGAGGCTGCCGGTCTCGACCCGTGGCGGCTCGGTGGCGAGCTCTGGGCCGCCGACAGCCGTCCGGTCCGGGCCGGTCGGCTCCAAGGGCTGTGCTTTTCCGGGCCCAACCTCATCCCGCTGCGCGGCAACGCCCCCGCCTTGCGCTCGTTCGCCGATCGCGCCCTGCGCAGACAGCGGACCTGCTCGTCGCTCGTGGGCCCGGCCGAGCAGGTCCTCGGTCTGTGGGACGAACTCGAAGACGAGTGGGGGCCAGCCCGCGAAGTCCGCGACGACCAGCCGCTGATGGCCCTCGACAGCACCCCGCTCGTGGCCGCCGACCCGCTCGTCCGCCCGGTGCGTCCCGACGAGCTCGAGCGGTACCTGCCCGCGGCCGTCGCGATGTTCATCGAGGAGGTCGGCGTCGACCCGCGCAGCGGCGACGGCGGCGCCAGCTACCGCGCCCGCGTCACCGAGCTGATCGGCGCCGGGCGCGCGTTCGCCCGCTTCGAGAACGGCGAAGTCGTGTTCAAGGCCGAGATCGGCGCGATGTCGGCGACCGTCGGGCAGATCCAGGGCGTCTGGGTGCACCCCGACCGCCGCGGCGACGGCCTCGGCACCGCCGGCACCGCCGCCGTGGTCAACCGGCTCGTGCGCGGGCTCGGCCGCACCGCCAGCCTCTACGTCAACGCCTACAACACCCCGGCCCTCGCCGCCTACCGCAAGATCGGCTTCCAGCAGGTCGGCCAGTACGCGACCGTACTCTTCTAAGCGGCTCCAGCCACTCTTCCGTGGCGGCGTTTCGAGGCCGCGACACCCCTGCTGACCAGGCATCATCCCGCCATGAGTGCACGTCGACGCCGCGGTGTGCTCGCGGTGCTGCTGCTCGTCGCCGCGACCACGGCCGGGTGCTCGGGCGACGGTCCCGAGGACGCCCTCTCCGCCTTCCTCGACGCCCTCGCGTCCGGGGACGTCGCCGCCGCGGCGGCGAACACCGACTCGCCGGCCATGGCCGCGAGCGTGCTGTCCCAGGTCCGCGGCGTGCTCGAGCCCGAGTCCCTGGACGTCGACGACGAAGACGTCAAGGAACCCGGCGGCGACACCGTGACCGCCGGCTACCGGCTCACCTGGCACCTGCCGCACGGCCGCACGTGGTCCTACCGCGCCGACGCCCTGCTGCGCGCGGCCGAGAACGGCTGGCAGGTGCACTGGCAGCCGACGGTCGTGCACCCGCAGCTGGCCGTCGGCCAGACCCTCGGCCTGCTGCCGCAGCTGCCCGACGTCGCACCGGTCCTCGACCGCGACGGCGTGCCGCTGATGCGCCCGCAGACCGTGATCGGGGTGGCCGTCGACCCGCAGAAGGCGGGCAACGTGAACGCCGTCGCCGGCTCGCTCGCGAAGGCGCTGCACCGCTTCGAGCCGTCCGTCACCGGCCGGTCGGTGCTGGACGGGATGAGCAAGACCAAGCCCGGCGACGCCTACCCGGTGATCAGCCTGCGCGCGGGCGACTACCAGCGGGTCAAGCCGGTGATCTACGACCTGCCCGGCGTCCGGTTCGTCAGCCAGGAGCGGCTGCTGCCGGTCACGCGCGGCTCCGGGCAGCAGGTCCTGCCCGGCATCCGCGCGCTCGTCGAGCAGCAGCTGGCGGGCGCGGCGGGCTGGCGGATCGTCACCCGGGGCGTCACCGGCGGCGAGGTCTCCGAACTGAAGGCCGAGCCGCCGCGCCCGGCGCCCGCGGTCACCAGCACGCTCAGCACGAGGATCCAGGCCGCCGCCGAGAAGGCCCTGGGCACCGAGCCGTACCCGGCCGCGCTGGTGGCGATCCAGCCGTCGAGCGGGGACATCCTCGCCGTGGCGCAGAACCGGGCCGCCGACGACGAGGGCTCGCTCGCCCTGGCCGGCCGTTTCCCGCCGGGCTCGACGTTCAAGATCGTGACGGCGGCGGCCGCGCTGTCGGCGGGCGACGTCGAGGCCGGCAGCCCGGTCGACTGCCCCGGCACCACGACGATCGAGAACCGCGTCATCCCGAACGAAGGCCGGTTCGACCTCGGCCGCGTCCCGTTGACGACGGCGTTCGCGCGCTCGTGCAACACGACCTTCGCCCGGCTCGCCGCGGGGCTGCCGGCGTCGGCGCTCACCGACGCCGCCCGCTCGTTCGCGATCGGCGCGGACTTCGTCGTCCCCGGCCTGACCACGGTGACCGGGGCCGTCCCGGCCAGCGACTCGGCGGTCCAGCGCGCCGAGAACGGCTTCGGCCAGGGCACGGTGGTGACCAGCCCGTTCGGCCTGGCGCTGGCCGCGGCCACGGTGCAGGCGGGGAAGGTGCCGGCGCCGTCGATCGTCAAGGGCCTGCCCGCGACCACGCAGAACGTCGGCGACCCGCCCTCGGACGAGGTCCTCGGCGCGCTGCGCGGGATGATGCGCGAGGTCGTCACGGCGGGCACCGCGACCGGGCTGCGGGACCTCCCCGACGTCGCGGGCAAGACCGGTACCGCCCAGTTCGGCGACGGCTCCCGCTCGCACGGCTGGTTCGTCGGCTACCGCGGTGACCTGGCGTTCGCCGTGCTGCTGACCGAGGCCGGGTCGTCCAAACCGGCGGTGCAGGCCGCGCACCGGTTCCTGGCGGCGATCGGCTGAGCGGGCCGTCGTAAGGTGGAGGCATGTCCGTTCGTGCCCCGCTGGTTCCCGGCGTCCAGACGCCGCGCCGTGACGTCCCCAGTTCCATCGCCCGTCCCGAGTACGTGGACAAGCCGGCGCCGAAGCGGGACACCGGCAACGGCGTGCGCACGCCCGAGGTGATCGAAGCGATGCGGGTCGCGAGCCGGATCGCGGCGCAGGCACTGGAAGAGGGCGGCAAGGCCGTCAAGCCGGGCGCCACCACCGACGACATCGACAAGGTGGTGCACGAGTTCCTGCTCGACCACCACGCCTACCCCTCGACGCTGGGCTACCGCCGGTTCCCGAAGTCGTGCTGCACCTCGCTCAACGAGGTCATCTGCCACGGCATCCCGGACTCGACGGTGATCGAGGACGGCGACATCTGCAACATCGACGTCACCGCCTACATCGGCGGCGTCCACGGCGACACGAACGCGACGTTCCTGGCCGGCGATGTCTCCGAGGAGGCGCGCCTGCTGGTGGAGCGCACCCGCGAGGCGACGCTGCGGGCGATCAAGGCGGTCCGGCCGGGCCGGCAGCTCAACGTGATCGGCCGGGTCATCGAGGCCTACGCCAAGCGTTTCGGCTACGGCGTGGTCCGCGACTTCACCGGCCACGGCGTCGGCCCGGCGTTCCACACGCCCCCGACGGTCCTGCACTACGAAGAGCCCTCCGTCGACACGATCATCGAGGAGGGCATGACCTTCACGATCGAGCCGATGATCACCCTGGGCACCATCGACTACGACATCTGGGCCGACGACTGGACCGTCACCACGAAGGACAAGAAGTGGACGGCCCAGTTCGAGCACACCCTCGTGGTGACGGCCGACGGCAGCGAGATCCTCACGCTGCCGTGAGTCAGTGACTGGTGGCCTTCTTGTAGCAGCGCACCGAAAGCGGCACGAAGATCGCCAGCAGCACCACGATCCACAGCACCGACGCCAGCATGGCGTGCTGCATCGGCCAGACGTCGCGCGCGGGGAGGGCCGCGCTCGTGTTGCCGAACAGCTCCCGCGCCGCCTGCGTGACCGCCGAGACCGGGTTCCAGTCCGCGATCGCGCGCAGCGGGCCGGGCAGCCGGCCGCTGTCGACGAACGTGTTGGCCAGGAACGTCAGCGGGAAGACGACCACCATCGAGACGTTGTTGAACACCTCGGGCTTGCGCACGGCCAGGCCGAGCGCGCCCATCACCCACGACAGCGCGTAGGAAAACGCCAGCAGCAGGACGATCCCGCCCAGCGCCTCGAGCACACTGGTGTGGATGCGCCAGCCGACCAGCAGGCCGACCAGGCCCATGATGAGCAGGCTCGCCGTGCTGAGGATGAGGTCGGCGGTGGTCCGCCCGATCAGCACCGCGGCCGGGGACATGGGCAGCGAGCGGAACCGGTCGATGATGCCCTTCTGCAGGTCGTCGGTCAGCCCGTAGCCGGTGACGATGCCGCCCATCGCCACCGCGAGGGTGAAGATCCCCGGCAGCATGAACTCGCGGTAGGACAGGCCCGGGATGTCGATCACGCTGCCGAACACGTACCCGAAGAGCAGCACGAACATCACCGGGGTGAACACCAGCGACCCGAGCAGGTCCAGCGAGCGGAAGATCTTGATCGAGTTGCGCTTGGCGACCGTCACGCCGTCGGTCACGGCCATCTGCACCGCGTTCATCACACGGCCTCCTTCGCGGTTTCGGCCACCTCGTGACCGGTGAGGGACAGGAAAACGTCGTCGAGGGTGGGGCGGCGGACGCCGACGTCGCGGACTTCGACGCCGTCGGCGGCGAGCAGGGCCAGCGCTTCGGTAAGCGCTTTCGCGCCGTGGGTCACGGGCACGGTGAGCCGGAAGCCCTCGGCCTGCGGCTCGCCGCTGGCCAGCCGGGCCAGCGCACGCTGCGCGACGACGACGTCGTCGTGCGTGCCGACGGTCAGCTCGATGCGTTCGCCGCCGACGAGGTCCTTGAGCTCGTCGGCGGTGCCGCGGGCGATCACGCGCCCGTGGTCGATGACGGCGATGCTGTCGGCCAGCCGGTCGGCTTCTTCGAGGTACTGGGTGGTCAGCAGCAGCGTGGTGCCACCGGCGACCAGCTCGGTGATGACGTCCCAGAGTTCGGTGCGGGCTCGCGGGTCGAGCCCGGTCGTGGGCTCGTCGAGGAACAGCACCGGCGGGTTCGCGACCAGCGCGCCGGCCAGGTCGAGCCGGCGCCGCATGCCGCCGGAGTAGCCCTTGACCGGGCGGTCGGCGGCGTCGGCGAGGCTGAACCGCGCCAGCAGTTCCCGGCCGCGCGCCTTGGCCCGCTTGGTGCCCAGGTGGTAGAGCCGGCCGACCATCTCGAGGTTTTCGGCTCCGGTCAGCTCGAGGTCGACGGCGGCGTACTGCCCCGACGCGCCGATGTGCGAACGCAGCGCGTGCGCGTCCTTCACGACGTCGAACCCGGCGACGGTCGCGTGGCCCGCGTCCGGCCGCTGCAGGGTCGTGAGGATCTGGACGGTGGTGGTCTTCCCGGCGCCGTTCGGCCCGAGCACGCCGAGCACCGTGCCTTGGGGTACCCGCAGCGACATTTCGTCGAGTGCGGTGACCTTCCCGTACCTCTTGACCAGTCCCTCGGCCACGATGGCGTCTGACATGGATCTTCCCCTTTGTTTGAAGGTCTTCAGGCGCGGCGGATGACGATGTCGCCGGTGTAGGTGTGGGCCTTGACCTCGACGGTTTCGGTGCTGCCGCCGGGTCCGTCGGTGGCGCTGAGCGTGTTGCGCACGGTGCCGGTCAGGGAGTTGAGCTCGAGCCACGCGGCGCTGCCCTCGCGGATGCCGACCTCGATCTCGCCGACGGCGGTTTCCAGCACGACCCGGTCGCGCATGACCTCGCCGAGCCGGATGTCGCCGGAGGCGGTCTTGGCGTGCACGCCCGCGTGGGCGACGTCGACGAGGATGTCGCCGTTGGCGGTGTTGACCCGCAGGTCGCCGGTGACCTCGCCGACGCGCGTCTCGCCGTTGGAGTTCTTCAGCACGGCGGTGCCGTCGATCTCGCGGATCCGCAGCTCGCCGGAGCCGGTGCCGAACTCGGCGTGGCCGGTGGCGCGGTCGACCGTGACGTCTCCGGTGGCGGTGCTCGCCTCGACGGCGGCGGCTTCGTCGAGGTGGATGTCGCCGACGGAGGTCTTGAACCGGCTGTTCCCGATGCGGCCGCCGACGCGGAAGTCGCCCATCGCGGCAGTGCCCTGGATCCGCGACCCGGCCGGCAGCTCGACCGTGACGTGCAGCGCGCCGGCCTTGCCCCAGAGCTTGGTGACGTACTTAGGGCCCTTGACCAGCAGCTCGCCGTGGGCGAACTCGACGCGGGTCCGGGCCACGGCCTTGACGTCCTCGTTGTCGGCCGGGTCGGCCGGGGTGACCTCGACGGTGGTCTCCGCGCGCTCGCCGGCGACGATCCGGACGTCCGCGACGCTCACATCGATCGTCGCCGTGATCGGCTCGGGAGTGGGGAAAACAGGCATGGCTGCGCCCTCCTGGGGTGCTCGGGTGGCGTCTCCGCAGGTCGGAGACCGAAGAGAAAAGGCTTACTGAACCCAGCCGGTGTACTTCTCACCGAAGGCCGAGCGGCGCTGGGACGGCTGGGGCTTGCCGGGGCCGAGCGCGCTGTTCGCGGCCCGCACGAGCCAGGCGTTGATGGAGATCCGGTCCCGGCCGGCGGCTTCTTCGACGCGCTGCTTGAGCTGCTCGGGCAGGCGCAGGTTGATCCGCGCGACGGCGCCGTCGTCGGCCTCCGGCGGAGGCGGCGGCGCTTCGGCGGGCGCCGGTTCGGGCGTGGTGGGCAGCGCAACGGCGAACTCGGCTTCGCGACGGCGAAGGCGCACCTCGACGGAGCCGGGCGCGAGGTCGCGGGTGATCTCGTCGGCCGCGGCCGACAGAGCGTCGAGCAGGGTGAGCCGGATCGCCGATTCGAGCGGAGCGGTGAGCCGCTCGGCGAGGGCGACGGCGTCCTCACCCGCCGCTTCGGCGGCGACCGCGAGCTCCCGGCGGAGTTCGTTCACGAAGGGCGTCAGGTCCATGGCACTACTGTGGCACCGCGATGGCACCACGACAACCCTGAATTGGCACCCTTAGGGGACGCCGGTGATGCCACACCCGGTGAACCCGCAGCTCAGCGCGGCGCGGGGCAAGCGCCCCAATGTGGCGTTCGGTGCGTGGGACGCACCCAATGTGGCGTTCGGTGCGTGAGACGCACCCAATGTGGCATTGGGGCGGACGCAGGTCGGGCTGGCAAGCGCCCCAATGTGGCCTTCGGTGCGTTAGACGCACCGAAGGCCGCCTTGGGGCGCACGTCAGGAGCGCTCGACGCGTTCCAGCAGCTCGTCCAGGAATCCGCACGCCTCCGCGGCCGCGCGGTCGGGGTCGCGTTGGGCGATCGCCTCGGCGAGGCCTTCGTGGCCGATCTCCGGTGCGTGGTCCACGCCCGGCGTGATGGTCGACGTCGCCGCGATGCTCGCCGTGATGACTTCGGTCAGGCCGCGGTGGAGCTCGGTGAGCAGGCCGTTGTGCCCGGCGCGAACCACTGCCGTGTGGAACTCGGCGTCGGTGTGGGCGAAGTCCTCCCAGCGTCGCTCGCGCAGTTCCGTCTCGCGGCGGGCCAGCAGCGACCACAGCTCCGCCACCTCCTCCTCGGTGCGAGACAACGCGGCGAGCCGGGCCCCCTCGGCCTCGAGAGTGCGCCGGACCTGCAGGACTTCGCGCAGCTCCGAACCGCAGAGCCGGCGGATCGCGCCGGACACCTCGCTGGTGGCGCGCACGTAGGTGCCGTCGCCCTGGCGGACTTCGAGCAGGCCCGTGTGCGCGAGCGCGCGCACGGCTTCGCGGATGGTGTTGCGCCCGACGCCGAGCTGCTCGCCGAGCTCGGTTTCGGTGGGGATGCGTTCGCCGAGGGGCCACTCGCCCTGCGCGACCGCGGTCCGCAGCTGCTCGATGACCTGGTCGACCAGGCCGGCCCGGCGGGTGGTGGCCAGAGGCACAGGATTATCCCTTCATCCAATCATCCTACGTATGCGATAGTAGCGGTCATGCGCGTCGAACACCGTCAATCCGCCCTCGAACCCGAGCTGGACGGCGCCGTGGAGATCCGGACGCCGGGCGTGCTCACCGCCGGCGCGCTGCTCGCGGTTGCGGTGGTGCTCACCGCCCTCAACCTGCGCCCCGCCATCACCGGGGTCGGGCCCATGCTCGCCGAAATGCGCGCCGACCTGGGGACCTCCGTGGTCTGGGCGGGCGTGCTCACGACGTTGCCGACCCTCTGCTTCGCCGGCGCCGGGCTGGCCGCGCCGCTGCTTGCCCGCCGGGCCGGGATCGGCGCCGCCATCGCGATCGCGCTCATCGCGATCGCGGCCGGGCTCGTGCTGCGCGTGCTCGACGGCCCGGCCGTGGTGCTCGGCGGGACGCTCGTCGCCACCGCCGGGATCGCCCTGATCAACGTGCTCATCCCGGTGGTCATCAAGGACTCCTTCCCGGCCCGCATCGGCATCATGACCGGCGTCTACACCGCCGCTCTGCAGGGCGGCGGCGCCCTCGGGTCGGCGGTCACCCCCCAGCTCGGCGACGCGTTCGGCGGCTGGCGCCCGGCTCTCGGCGCTTGGGCGGTGGTGGCCGTCGTCGCGTTACTGGCGTGGATTCTCGCAGCCCGCGGCACCGGCCGGGCACCGCGTCACGCCGATGCCGCCGATGCCGGCCGGTCGCTGCTGCGCAACCGTCTCGCATGGATCGTCACGATCTTCTTCGGCCTGCAGGCGTTTTACGCCTACGCCGCGATGGGCTGGTTCCCGCAGGTCCTGATGGACGCCGGGGTGCCGCGCGACCAGGCCGGCCTGCTGTTCGGCCTGGTCTCGCTGATCGCTGTGCCGATCAGCCTGGTCGTCGCGCCGATGGCCGCCCGCCAGCGCGGCCAGGGCCTCTGGATCATCACCCTCGGCGTCTTCGGTTTCGCCGGGACGGCCGGGCTGCTGCTCGCGCCGTCGTGGTCGCCGCTGCTGTGGAGCCTGCTGGTCGGGCTCGGGATGAGCGTGTTCTCCCTCGCCCTGACGGTGATCGCGCTGCGCGCCCGGACCGGCGGCGACACCGCCCGGCTGTCCGGCATGGCGCAGGGCTTCGGCTACCTCTTCGCCGCGCTGGGGCCGTTCCTGTTCGGCCTGCTGCACGACGTCGCGGGCGGCTGGCAGGTGCCGCTGGCCATGCTGCTGGGCCTGCTGCTCGTCCAGATGGTGTTCGGCGCGCTCGCCGGCCGCCGCCGGTTCGTCTAGTACTACTGTGCCGTTCGTTAAGAATCCGACCACAGTCACGGCCGGATGGCTTTCGTGGCAACGGTTGCCTGCCGCTCGGGGGCCGGCCTACTTTTGGCCGTATTCTTAACAGTTAACGCCGTTCGCCGGAGTCGGCGCCGCTTACGATCACCGGATGGCCGTGCCGGCGCCGGACCTCGGGACGTTGCTGCGCGTGGGCCCGTTCGACGCGGCCCTGCGCGCGGCGATCCGTGCCCGCGGCCTGAGCCTCGACCGCCTGCGCGAGCACCTGCGGGCCCGCGGGGTCACGGTGACGACGGCGACCTTGAGCTACTGGCAGTCCGGCCGCAGCCGTCCCGAACGCCGGGATTCGGTGCGCGGCCTGCGTCAGCTCGAGGCCGTCCTCGAGGTGCCGGCCGGTTCCCTCGTCGCGTTGCTCGGGCCGCCGCGGGTGCGCCGGGCCGCGCCCGCGGAGATCGGCCGGTTCTGGCCGGACGGCCGCCGCATCGACGCCGCGGTGTCCGATGTGGACACCCGCTGGGACGAGCGGCTGACCCGGCTGAGCCAGCACGACGTCGTCCTCGTCGGCCCGGGCCGGGAGGAGCTGGAGATCCGGTCGCGGCAGGTGCTGCGCGCCGAGGCCGACGGCCCGGACCGGTGGGTGGTGATCCTGCACCTCGACGAGCACGACCGGCCGCTGCCGGAGCTGCGTTCGCTGCGCGGCTGCCACGCGGGCCGCAGCGTGCACCGGCCGGAGGACGGCCTCCTCGTCGTCGAACTGCTCTTCGGCAGGCCGCTCCTGCGCGGCGAAACGGTGCTCACCGAGCACACGCTCGTGAATCGCGCGCCGCACCCGATCGCGACGAACTACGAACGCAAGTTCCGGCTGCCGGTCCGCGAATACGTGCTCGAAATCCGGTTCTCCCCGGAGGCGGTTCCGGCGGTGTGCCGCCGGTTCGCCGAGCCCGGCGAACACGCCGACGTCGTGCCGGAATCCGCTGCGGTGCACGGGGTCGCGCTGAACTTCGGGCCCGGCCGCTACGGCTTCGAATGGGACTGGCCAGTTAACTGTTAAAGACTCGCGGATCTTCAAAACAGGCTTTCCGGCGGTTTACCGTCTGCGCACTCCACTCGCCGATCCGAGGAGAAATTCGATGCGCAGATTCGTTTCCGTCGCCGGCGCGGTCGCGCTGGCCGCACTGGGACTGGGTGCCGTGCCCGCCGAAGCGGCGCCGGACCACCCGGAGGCCGAAGTGGCGGGCGTCGCCGCGGCGTTCGGGCTGTCCACCGATCAGGCCCGGGCCCAGCTCGCCGCGCAGGACCGGGCGCACCGGCTGGCCACGACCCTGCCCGAAGCGGTCCGCGCGCACGCCGCCGGCCAGTGGTTCGACGCGGCCATCGGCAAGCTGACCGTAGCCGTCACCACGGAGGACGCCGCCGATCAGGCGCGCGCCGCCGGCGCCGCGGCGAAGGTCGTGACCAGGAGCCAGACCGAACTGGACCGCACCGACGCGGCCGTCCGCGCCCTGGTCGGAAAGGGCGTGCCCGGGGTGTACGGCTGGGGTGTCGACGTCCGTGGCAACGAGGTCGGCGTCGACGTCGACCGGACGAGGAAGACTGCGGAAACCGACAGTTTTCTCTCCCGCGTAAAGGATCTCGGTGTCCGGATCACCGAGACGGCGACGTCGCCGCGGCAGCAGTCGGGCACGATCCAGACCGGCAACCCGTGGTGGCCGGGCAGCGAGTCGAACTGCTCGGTCGGCTTCCCGGTGACGGATGTCAGTGGTGCCAAGCACTTCCTGACCGCGGGCCACTGTACGAACGACGCCAACCAAGCCGCGTACGGCGCTTCGGGCCAGCAAAACAAGATCGGCACGTCGAACGTCGGCGGCACGCACAGCGTCAACGCCCGCGAAGGCGACATGGGTGTCGTCGCGGTGACGGAGGCGGGCTGGAACCTGTCGGCGTCGGTGAACACCTGGGGCCAGCCGGCGGTCACGCTCACGGGCGCGGCCGACGCGATGGTCGGCGACCGTGTCTGCCACTCCGGCAACACTTCGCACTGGCAGTGCGGTGAGGTCAAGTACACGCACAAGTCCGCCGACTACGGCGGCGGCCTGATCATCGACGACCTGACCTGGACGACGGCGTGCTCCCTCGGCGGCGACTCGGGCGGCGGCTGGCTGCTCGGCGACAAGGCCACCGGCCTGCACGACGGCGGCCCGTCGCAGTGCGTCCAGAACCCGAGCGACGGCGACCTTTCCCTGTTCCAGCCGGTGATCGAGGCACTGAACAAGTGGCAGCTCACCCTGGTGACCAGCGGCGGCACCGGCGACACGACGGCACCGAGCGCGCCCGGCAACCCGCGTTCCACCGGCACGACGTCGAACAGCGTCTCGCTCTCCTGGGACGCTTCGACGGACAACGCCGGCGTCACCGGCTACGACGTCTACAACGGCTCCGCGCTCGCCACGAGCGTCGCCGGGACCAGCGCCACGGTCGGCGGCCTGAGACCGGACACGGCCTACACCTTCACGATCAAGGCTCGCGATGCCGCCGGGAACGCGTCGCCCGCGAGCGCGGCGGTGTCCGCGCGCACCCAGGCGGGCGGCGGCGGCAACCGGACCCTGA
Source organism: Amycolatopsis sp. NPDC051106 (assembly GCF_040682775.1). Taxonomy (NCBI): domain Bacteria; kingdom Bacillati; phylum Actinomycetota; class Actinomycetes; order Pseudonocardiales; family Pseudonocardiaceae; genus Amycolatopsis; species Amycolatopsis sp. NPDC051106. The sequence goes on from NZ_JBFBBQ010000028.1 coordinate 65,863, forward strand.
CCAACGACACCGACTACGCGATCCGTGACTACCAGCAGGTGGTCAGCCCGATCGCCTCGACGCTCACCGGCAGCGCGGCCACCACGATCGGCGTCTCGCTGACCGTCCGCCACTCGTGCGCCGAAGACCTCGGCATCACGCTGCTGGACCCGAAGGGCAAGGCGTACGCGCTGAAGTACAGCGGCGGCAGCACGTGCACCCCGTGGAGCGGCGCGCGGACGTTCACGGTCCCCGCCACCGCTTCTCCGGCCGCCGGACGCTGGCAGCTGCGCGTGACCGACTACGGCCCTGGCGACACCGGCACCCTGGACTTCTGGTCGATCACCCTGTGAAAAGCCGTGAATGTCGCATTGCGGGACTTGGAGTCCCTCAATGCGACATTCACGGACTTGCGTCAGTCCAGGGGCAGGCTGAGCAGGGCGTTCTCGATCAGCTCCGGCATCGCCGGGTGGATCCAGTACTGCCCGCGCGCCATCGAACGCGCGTCCTGGCCGAAGCTCATCGCCTGGATCAGCGGCTGGATGACCGACGATGCCTGCGGCCCGATGATGTGCGCGCCGAGCAGCTGCCCGGTCGCCGGGTCGGCGAGGAGCTTCGCGAAGCCCGTCGTGTCCTCCATCGCCCAGCCGTACGCGATGCCGGCGTAGTCCTGCTTCGACGTCACATACGAGACGCCCGATTCGCGCGCCTTCTGCTCGGTGAGCCCGACCGACGCGACCTGCGGGTGGGTGAACACGGCGTGCGGCACGAACCGGTGGTCGGCGGTGATTCGCTCGTCCGGGTGCAGCAGGTTGTGCTGCACCACGCGGGCTTCGTGGTTCGCGACGTGCTTCAGCTCGTGCGGCGACGAAAGGTCGCCGAGCGCGTAGATGCCCTCGACCGCGGTCTCCTGGAAGTCGTCCACGACGACGTGCCCGCTGTCCTTTGTGGTCACTCCGGTGGCGGCGACGTCGAGCAGGTCGGAGTTCGGCCGCCGGCCGGTGGCGATCAGCAGCAGGTCGGCCTCGACGGTCTCGGCGCCCTGCGGACCTTCGAGGTCCAGCGCGACGCCGCTGCCGGTCTTGCGCGCGCGGACGGTCTTGCGCTCCAGGCGGACGTCGAAGCGTTCCGCGGCCAGCTCGGTGAAGCGCGCGCTGACGTCCTCGTCCTCCGAGCGCAGCAGCCGCCCGGAGCGGTTGACGAGCGTGACCTGCACCCCGAAGGACGCGAAGACGTGCGCGAACTCGGCCGCGATGTACCCGCCGCCGAGGATGACGATGCGCTCGGGCAGCTCGTCGAGCCGCATGACCGTGTCGGACGTGTAGTAGTCGACGGTGTCCAGACCGGCGATGTCCGGGATCACCGGGCGCCCGCCCGCGGCCAGCACGAACCGGTCGGCGGTCAGCACCTCGTCGGGGCGGCCGTCGGGGAAGCTGACGCGCAGCTCCTTGTGCCCGGTGAAGCGGGCGGTGCCCTCGTAGACGTCGACGTCCTTGTTGTCCTCGTGACTGCGCCGGTACTCCGCGCCACCCGCGGCGATGGGGTCGATGCGGCCGAAGACGCGGTCGCGGATGTCGCGCCAGCGCACGCCCTTCAGCTCTTCGTCGACGCCGTACTTCGCGCTGTGCGAAGGCGTGTACGCGACGTCGGCGGCGTACACGAACATCTTCGTCGGGATGCAGCCGACGTTCAGGCAGGTGCCACCGAAGGTGCCCTTCTCCACGATCGCCGTCTTCTTGCCGGCGAATTCGGGCCCGAGGATGGAGTTCCCCGATCCCGTCCCGACGATCACCAGGTCGTAGTGGGGCACTGCATCCTCCGCGGGGTTTCGATCCGGTCGAGTCACCCTAGCCAACCGTCGCCGCGAAGCGGGTGTTCCCCGTTGTGCTTAACGTCGTATTACGTGGTCAGTGGCCGTTGCCGGTGAAGTGCATCCGGTCCTTCGGGCTGGTCCACGCGCCGCCCCAGCTCCACCCGATCGCCGCGAACGCGCGCACGGTCGAGTCGCCCGCCAGGGCCATGCCCGGCCGGCGGTCCGCCCGGTCGAGGTAGGCCGAGGCCAGCTCGGGCAGCACGAGGTCGCGCTGGGTGTAGGGGTTGCAGAACGGGTTGACGTCCACCGCGAGCCCGTACGCGTGCGCCGACCAGGAGGTCTGCCCGCGCGCCGGGCGGCAGACGAACGAGCCCGTGTTGTTGCCGTCGCCGGTCGGCGGCGCGGTCAGTTCGGCCGGGCTGGTCACGCGCATCTCTTCCAGGGGGAAGCCCGCCGCGAAGAGCTGCCCGAAGACTCGGGTGATCCCGGCGGCGCCCTTCGCGTTGACCAGCATTTCGCCGGTGTGCGCGCGGCCGTCGAACCCCCGGAAGGACATCGTCAGGTAGCGCAGGTCGGCCGGCTTGACCGGGCAGGCGGGCTGCCAGGTGCTGCGGGCGAGGACGTCGGCGGGCACCGCGCCGGCGGTCGCGTGGTACCTGCCGTCCGCGGGCGGCGGGAGGATGTCTTTTGTCGGAAGTGCCCGATTCACCAGTTCGGGTGGCGTCGGCTCGATCTCGCCGAACCCGTCCGGGCGGAGGGGGAGGGGCCGGGCACCCGCCTGCCAGGTGACGGCGGGCGCGCTCGACGTCGCCGGCGGCGCCGATTTCACCGGGGCGGGGGGTTTGGCCACCGTCGTCGAGGACGGCGTCGCGGCCACCGGCTGCGGGGTCCGCGGGACTTCCGGCGTGCAGGCGCCCAGCGTGAGGGCCAGGACCGTCCCGCACACCGCCGTCGCCGTCCGCCGCATCCGTCCAGCCTGACAGAAGCGCTCGGTGAGCGCGGAGTCCACCCGTTTCAGTGACACCGTTTCGGGCCCACTCCGATTAGGGTATTCAGCGCCGCTCGTTTACGCACCGGAGTCGTCCGGGTGCCGAGTGCTTCGGCTCGTGCTGGTTGAAAGAGGGGAACGTCCCATGTCCGTGAAGTCCCGCCGACCCCTGCTGCTCGCGAGCGGCGCGCTCCTCGCGATCGCCGCGGTGGCCGTCCCGGTGGTGGTCGGCACGGCGTCGGCGGACCCGGCCTCCGCCAACCAGCCGCGGATCGTGGGCGGCGACAAGGCTTCGCTCTCGGACCACCCGTACGCGGTGTACCTGACCGACGCGGGCGGCAACCAGTTCTGCGGCGCGGTGATCGTCAGCTCGACGGCGGTCGCGACGGCGGCGCACTGCGCCAAGGCGGTCGCGAAGCAGGACATCCGCGTCGTGGCCGGCCGGGAGGACAAGCGCACCGACGTGGGTGACGTGCTGAGCGTCTCGAAGGTCTGGATCAGCCAGGGCTACACCGACCCGACCCAGGGCAACGACATCGCGGTCCTGACCGTCCGCGGTCAGTTCGGCTATCGGCCAGCGAAGCTGCCCGCCGGCGGTGACACCGCTTCGTACCGCGAAGGCACGCGGGCGACGGTGCTCGGCTGGGGCCGCGTCGCCGACGGCGGCGACCGGTCCGACTACCTGCGCAGCGCCCAGGTCCCGCTGGTCTCCGACAGTGCCTGCCGCTCCGACTACTCCGTGTACGACCAGAAGACGATGGTCTGCGCGGGCTACGCCGAAGGCGGCGTCGACGCGTGCCAGGGCGACTCCGGCGGCCCGCTCGTCGTGGGCGACACGCTGATCGGGATCGTGTCGTTCGGCGACGGCTGCGGCAAGGCGGGCAAGCCGGGCGTCTACACACGCGTTTCGGCGTACACGGCCGACATCGAGGCCCAGGCCAAGCCGCGCATCCTCGGCTGAGCGTGATAAGCAGGGGGCATGCCGACCCTGCACGACGCGACCGGGCCCGAGCTGACCGCCGCCCAGCTGCACGACATCCTCCGCCTGCGCGTGGACGTGTTCGTGGTGGAGCAGAAGGCGGCGTACCCCGAGCTCGACGGCCGTGACCTGCGGCCGGACACCCGGCACCTGTGGTTCTCGGATCCCGGCGGCGTGCTGTCCTACCTGCGCGTGCTCGCCGACCCGGGTGGCGTCCGCCGCATCGGCCGCGTGGTGACGGCGGCCACCGCCCGCGGCCGCGGCCTGGCGGCCCGGCTGATGGACGAGGTCCTGCTCACTCCGGGCGAGTACGTCCTGGACGCGCAAACGTACGTCCAGGGCTTCTACGCGCGCTACGGCTTCGTCGCGGAAGGCGCGGAGTACACGGACGAAGACGGAATCCCGCACATCCGCATGCGCCGCCTCCCGAAGTAACCCGCGTCGACCCCCCAATCACGCGAGTTCCGCCTTCAATCACGCGAGATCGGCCCCCAATCACGCGAGTTCCGCCCAGGATCACGCGAGCCGACCCTCCAGGTACGCGAACCGACCGTCCGAGTACGGCTCAGGCGGTCGCGCCGCGCGGAGCCGTCGCCGTGATCACCTTCACCGCGCGGTCCACATCGGACTCCGTGAGGTCGGCCCGCGCGGTCAGCCGCAGCCGCGAAATGCCGTCCGGCACCGACGGCGGCCGGAAGCACCCGACCCGGATGCCCTGCTCCGCGCACGCCGCCGCCCACGCGACGGCCGACTCCGCGGACGGCGCCTGAACCGAGATCACGGCCGCGTCCGGCAGGCTCACCGTCAGCCCGGCCGCCTTCAACGACATCGCCAGGTTGCCCGCGTTCTCGACGACCTTCTCCGCCAGCCCCGGCTCTTCCTTCAGCGCGTGCAACGCGGCCAATGCGGCGGCAGCACTCGCGGGCGCCAAAGCCGTGTCGAAGATGAAGCTGCGAGCCGTGTCGATCAGGTGCTTGATCACGCGACGCGGCCCCAGCACCGCCCCGCCCTGGGCGCCGAGCGACTTCGACAGCGTCAACGTCGTGACGACGTCGGGGGCGCCCGCCAGCCCGGCCGCGTGGACCGCGCCGCGACCACCCTCACCCAGGACGCCGAAGCCGTGCGCGTCGTCGACCAGCATCGCGGCACCGTGCGAGCGGCAGATCCCGGCCAGCTCGGCGAGCGGGGCGAGGTCACCGTCGACGGAGAACACCGAATCGGTCACCACCAGCGCCCGCGGCTTCCGGCGGGTCGCCAGCGCGTTCTTGATCGCCGACGGCGTCGCGTGCGCGACCGCGGCGACGTCGGCCCGCGAGAGCCGGCAGCCCTCGATCAGCGACGCGTGGATGTACTTGTCGGTGACGATCGCGGATTCGGCGCCCGACAGCGCCGTCACCGCGCCGAGGTTCGCGGTAAACCCGGACGAGAACACCAGCGCCGCCTGCACGCCGCAGAACCGGGCGAGCTCCATCTCCAGCTCGGTGTGCAGCTCGGTCGAACCGGTGACCAGCCGGGACCCGGTCGACCCGGCGCCCCAGCGCAACGCGGCGGCCGCGGAGGCCCCGGCGACGCGCTTGTCGCGGGCCAGCCCGAGGTAGTCGTTGCCGGCCAGGTCCAGCTCGTCCGCCTTGGCGGGACGCGGTCGCAGCTGCCGCACGAGCCCCGCGTTCGCCCGCTTTTCCGCCTCGGTGTCGAGCCAGTCGAAAACCTCGTCGGGCGGGAGCGTCGGCGGCGTAGTCACGTCCCGCAGTCTCCCATCCGGCCTTCGCCCGGCCGGGAAGCGGGCCCGGAAACGCCGGAAGCCCCGGACCGCACGGTCCGGGGCTTCCGAAAACTTCAGAGAACGAGATCAGCTGTCGTAGCCGCGACGCGGGCCACGGCTCGGGCGGCCGTAGCCACCGCCGTTGCCCGAGCGGGGCTGACGGCCACGGCCGCCGAAGCCGCCGGGACGACCCTCGCCGGAGCCGGAGCCGGAGCGCTGGCCGTAACCACCGCGGTCGCCGCCGCGGTCACGGTCGCCGCCGTAGCTGCTGCCGCCGCGCTCGCCCTGGCTGCCGCGGTCGCCGCGGTAGCCACCGCGGCTCGCGCCGCCGTGACCGCGGTCGCCGCGGAAGCCGCCACCGCCGCCGCGACGCGGGCTCTCGCGCCGACGCTCGATGACCGGCTCGCCGCTGGGCTCGCGGGCACCCGTGATGCGGGACAGGGCTTCGTCACCCGGGCGGACCATCGTGGACTCGGCGCGGACGCCGGCCCGGTCGGTCATCCGCTTGACCATGCGGCGCTGGTCGTTGGTGACCACCGTGACGACGACCCCGGACGCCCCGGCGCGGGCCGTGCGGCCGGCGCGGTGCAGGTAGTCCTTGTGGTCGGCCGCCGGGTCGACGTGCAGCACCAGCGAGATGTCGTCCACGTGGATGCCGCGCGCGGCGACGTCCGTGGCGACCAGCACCGGGGTGTGGCCTTCCTTGAAGTCCGCAAGAACGCGGTTGCGCTGTCCCTGCGTCTTGCCACCGTGCAGCGCCGCCGCGTTCACGCCCTGCTCGCGCAGGCGCTCGGCGAGGCGGTCGACGTGGTGCTTGGTGCGCACGAACATGATCGTGCGGCCCTCGCGGGCGCCGATCTGCGTGATGACGTCCTGCTTGTCCTGGTGCGAGACCTGGAGCACGTGGTGGTCCATGGTCGTCACGCTCGCGGTCGACGGCGCGACCGAGTGCGTGACCGGGTCGGTCAGGTACTGCCGCACGAGGCGGTTGACGTCACCGTCGAGCGTCGCGGAGAACAGCAGCCGCTGCCCACCCTGAGGGGTGAGGTCCATGATCTCGCGGACCTGCGGCATGAAGCCCATGTCCGCCATCTGGTCGGCCTCGTCGAGGGCGATGAAGTTGCAGTCGCCCAGGTGCGCGGTGCCCTGCCGGACGTGGTCCGACAGCCGCCCCGGGGTGGCGATCAGCAGGTCGACGCCACGGGAGAGCGCGTCGGCCTGGCGGGCGAAGGCCATGCCGCCGACGGCCGTGCGGCACCACAGGCCGAGCGACCTGGCCAGCGGGGTCAGCGAGTCGGCCACCTGCATGGCCAGCTCACGGGTCGGGACGAGGATCAGCGCGCGGGGGCGCTTCGGGCGGGCCTTGCCCTCGGCGAGCCGGGCCAGCATGGCCAGGCCGAAGGCGAGGGTCTTGCCGGAGCCGGTCTGGGCGCGGCCCAGCACGTCGCGGCCGGCCAGGGCGTCCGGGATGGTCGCGGACTGGATCGGGAAGGGGCTGTTGATGCCCGCCTCGCTGAGCGCGCGGAGCAGCGGCTCCGGCAGACCCAGCTCGGCGAAGGTCTTGGTGGCCACCAGCTCGACCGCGTCGTCGCGCAGCATGTCCCCACCGGCCGGGCGGGTGCGCGGCTTGCGGTCGGGACGGCCCGCGTGAGCGGACGTCGAGGAAGGGCCGGAATTGAACGTGACGGTCACAAATGCCTCTCGGACGTGGTTCGTCGCAAGGGAGGCCCGGGCAGCCCGCGCGCAGGCAGGGCAAGATGGTGTGCGATGGGCGTTCACAGGGACGGACCCGGCACACCGTGTCATCGCTTGCCGACACTGCGCGCCGCTTGGGTTACGGATCACCGCGAGCCATTCGGTGGCTCTGGAGGCGACGGACACCAACTCATCCACGCCGCCGGTTGCGGTCTGAATCGATAGTACCTGAGGGTGGCCTGGTCGTCCGCATCGAGGTGACCGGTTGTGGGCGGCGTCGCAGTCGTGGCCCGGGCCACAGCCGCGACGCCGCCGCGAAATCACCCGAGCCCGGCGGCGGAAACGAGGTCCGCCAGCAGCTCACCGGTGTTCGTGACGTGCTCGCCGAGACCGCGGCCGTGGAACCAGCCGGCGAGGTTGCGCACGTCCCGCGCGAGGAACTCGACGCCGCCGGGGTTGGCGACGACGTCGACCGCCTGCGGCAGGTCGATCACCACGAGCCGGCCCCGGTGCACGAGCAGGTTGTACGCGGAGAGGTCGCCGTGCGCGAGCCCCTCCGACGCGATGAGCTCGAGCGCCGCGGTCGCCTGGAACCAGAGGTCCTTCAGCTCGTCCGGCTCCGGGCGCACCTGGGCCAGGCGGGGTGCCGCCGTTCCGTCCTCCTCGCCGAGGAATTCGAGGAGCAGTTCGGTGCCGTTGCGCTGCACCGGGTACGGCACCGGCGCGCCGAGCGTCCACAAGCGACTCAACGCGGCGAACTCCGCGACGGCCCACTGTTCGGCGATCAGGTTGCGGCCGAACGCGGTGCGCTGCGCCATCGCGCGGGTCTCCCGGGAGCGGCGCATCCGCCGCCCTTCGAGGTAGCCCGCGTCGCGGTGGAACAGCTTGTGTTCGTCGCTGCGGTAGCGCTTCGCGGCGAGCAGCGTGCCGGGGGTACCGGGCAGGCCGCGCCGCAGCAGGTGGACGTCGGCCTCCTTGCCGGTTTTGAGGACGCCGAGGTCGGTGTCGACGGCGGCGAGCTCGGTGACGACCCACTCGGGCCGGGGGAGCGGGCCGTGTTCGGCGTCGTCCCAGGTGGACCAGCGGTCGGCGCCGTCCGGCAGCTGGTTTTCGGTGTAGGCGTCGTCGCGCAGCTTCGCGAGCCGGACGCGTTCGCCTTCGGTGAGCCGCCCGCGGCGGGTGGGCTCGGGTTCGTCCTCGTAGCGCACGGCGCGGCGAGCGCGCGGTGCGTCGTCCTCGGACCGCCGGCGGCGGCGCGAGGGGCGTTCGTCGAAAAGCTCGGAATCGTCGAAATCGTGCTGGCGCACTGGTGGGGTTCTCCTTGGTCAGGGATGCCCCACCGGGCGCGTGATCAGCCTCGGGGGGCGGGTGGGTGAGGGCGCGAGAAGGCCCGGACATCCATCACGACAGGCACCTCCCGCTCTCTCCGCACCGGCTCCCTGCCGGTTGTGCTTCAGCTTGCCGGACCGATCCGGGCCCGCGCAACCGAATAGCGCGAAAGGACCGTTCGTGCGCTTTCCTTGAATTCCGCCTCCGGCCGTGGCCACGATGAACGGGCAGGCCGATCTAGGAGGAGCGGATGGACTCGTACGACGTCGTGGTCGCCGGCGGCGGCCACAACGGGCTGGTGGCGGCCGCGTACCTGGCGCGGGCGGGCCGGTCGGTGCTCGTGCTCGAACGGCGCGGGGAGACCGGGGGCGCCGCCGTGTCGTTCCGCGCGTTCGACGGCGTCGACGTCCGGCTTTCGCGTTACTCCTACCTGGTCAGCCTGCTGCCGAAGAAGATCGTGGCCGATCTCGGCCTCGACGTGCGGCTGAAACGGCGCCGGATGTCGTCCTACACGCCCACGGCCGACTCGGGTCTCCTTGTCGACACGGGTGACGACGGCCGGACGGCGGCGTCCTTCCGCGCGGTCACCGGGTCCGCGGCGGACTTCGCGGCGTGGCAACGGTTCTACGAGCTGACCGAGCGCGTCGCCGAACGCTCCTTCGGCACCCTCACCGAGCCGCTGCTGTCCGAAGTGGACTTCCGCGCGCGGATCGGTGACGGCGAGGCGTGGCCGCTGCTGTTCGAGCGGCCGATCGGCGAGACGCTCACGTCGTGGTTCGGCGACGACACGGTCCGCGGTGTCGTGCTGACCGACGCCCTGATCGGCACGTTCGCCGCGGCGGACGGCGCGGACCTGCGGCAGAACCGCTGTCTGCTCTACCACGTGATCGGCAACGGAACCGGCGACTGGGACGTCCCGGTCGGCGGCATGGGCGCGGTCACCGGCTCGCTCGCGGCGGTGGCCGCCGGCGCGGGCGCGCGGCTCGTGACCGGGGCGGAGGTGCTGTCGATCGACCCCGGCGGCGAGGTGCGCTACCGCCGTGACGACGTCGAACACGTCGTGCGCGGCGGCCACGTGCTGGCGAACGTCGCGCCGGCGACGTTGGCGCGGCTGCTGGGCGAGGAGCCGCCGGAGCGGCCGGAAGGCGCGCAGCTGAAGGTGAACATGGTGCTGTCGCGGCTGCCGAAGCTGCGCGACCCGCACGTCGACCCGGCCGAGGCGTTCGGCGGCACGTTCCACGTCAACGAGACGTTCACCCAGCTGGAGACGGCCTACCGCGAGGCGGCGGCGGGGCAGATTCCCACGCTGCCGCCGTGCGAGATCTACTGCCATTCGCTGACGGACCCGTCGATCCTGGGTCCGGCCGAACGCGCGGCCGGCGTGCAGACCCTGACGTTGTTCGGCTTGCACATGCCCGCGCGCCTCTTCGAAGGCCGCAACGAAGAAGCGCGCGAAGCGGCGTTGCGCGCGACGCTGGCTTCGCTGAACAGCGTGCTGGCCGAGCCGATCGAGGACTGCCTGCTGACGGGGCCGGGCGGGAAGCCCTGCGTGGAGGCGAAGACCCCGCTCGACCTGGAGGCCGAGCTGGGCCTGCCGGCGGGGCACATCTTCCACCGCGACCTGGCCTGGCCGTTCGCGACGGACCCGGCACAGGTGGGCAAGTGGGGAGTGGAGACGTCCCACGAGCGCGTGCTGCTGTGCGGCGCGGGAGCGGTGCGGGGAGGTGGTGTCAGCGGCATCCCCGGCCACAACGCGGCGATGGCGGTGCTGGGCGCGGAAATCGGCTGAGGCTGATGTCTTGAATGAGTCATTCAGGTCTCCGGAGGTCCTGAATGACTCATTCAAGACCTTCGGCACGGCGAACCTGGGCGCCGCGGAGAGCTGCCTGCGGCAGCGCGACCCGCCCGGCGGCCCCACCGACCGGCGGCCCCACCGACCGGCGGCCGTGCCGCCCGGGGGCACGCGGCCCGGCGGTTCCCGGTCAGGCGGTTTCCCGGTCAGCCCTTGACCGCGTCGTGCTCGGCGCACAGGCAGCCGACGCCCGGCTCGATCCACTCCTGCCCGGCCCACTCCGGGTGGCGGCCGACCAGTACCTCCCGCACCTCGGCGGCGACCTCCTCCACCCCGAGGCCCGCGTCCCGGCGGCGCCAGGTCTCGTCGCGCAGCTCGCGCAGGTAGTCGCGGACGTCGGTGAGCACTGACACCCCGCCGACCTCTCCGTGGCCGGGCACCACCACCCGGGGCCCGTCGAGCGCCAGCCGGTCCAGGACCTCGAGCCAGCCGATGCCGGTGACGTCCGTGTCGTGCGGCGGGAACCACGGGAGGATCGCGAACTGCCCGGTTTCGGCCAGGTCGCCGGTGAACAGGACGCCGGCGTCCGGTACCTCGACGACCTGGTCGCCCTGGGTGTGGCCGCGGCCCGTGGGGCGCAGCCGGACCGTCCGGCCGCCCAGGTCGAGGTCGTGGGAGCCGTCGAAGACCACGTCGGGCGTGGGCACCCGGACGCCTTCCAGCCGGCGGGCGACCACCTCGCCGAGGCCGCGGAACATCTCGAGGTAGCCCGCGCCCTTCGTGCTCAGGTCGGCCGCCTGGGCGCGGTTGACCAGGTAGGTCGCCGAGCCCGCGAACACCTGTGCGCCGTACGCGTGCTCGGGGTGGAAGTGCGTCGTCGTCAGGTAGAGGCGGCGGCCGGCCGCCACCGAAGTCGCGAAGGCGAGCACCTCCGACGCGTTCTCGGTGCCCAGGCCCGTGTCGACGACGAGGACGGCCTCCGTGCCGCCGATGACGCCGATGTTGGGCACGAGGTCGACGCGGGCGTTCGGGATCACCAGCAGGTCCGGGGCGATTTCCCGGGCGCCGGCTACCTGCACGGCGGGATCGATCAGATCGGTCATGTCCTGATTCCACCGCCGGGACGCCGGCGCCGTCCAAGACCGATTGCGTGGCGCCGATACCCGGCGGACATCGTCGCAGGCCGGCGCTACTGTTCGGCCATGGCAGTGGATCAGGAACTGGTGGACGCGGCGATCGCGCTGGCGCGGGACCGTTTCGGCGGGACGCCGTGGTCCGGGGCGGCGGCGCTGCGCCTCGACGACGGCACGGTGCTCACCAGCACGGCGCCGGACTTCCCGAACCAGGCCGTCAGCCTGTGTCACGAAACCGGCGCCCTCTGCGAAGCCTTCAAGCTGGGGCGGCGCGTCACGGGCTCGGTGTGCGTGACCGCCGCGGACGAAGATCGCGGCTACTGGGTCCTGGCGCCCTGCGGGGTCTGCCAGGAACGGCTCTTCGCGCACGGTCCGGACGTCGAGGTCGCCGTGCCCGAGCCCGCAGACCCGCGCCGGTGGCGGGCCCTGCGGCTGCGGGACGTCCAGCCGCACTGGTTCGCGCGCGTCTTCCCCGACGACGTCTGGCCCTTCGAAGCCGCTGAGCAAGCCGGCGAACCCGGCTGAGATGGAACTGCGCACGCTGCGGTACTTCGTGGCCGTCGCCGAAGAACTCCACTTCGGCCGGGCCGCCGCGCGGCTGCACATGAGCCAGCCGCCGCTGAGCCGGGCGATCAAGCAGCTGGAGGCCGACGTCGGCGCCGTCCTGCTGGTGCGCTCCGCGGCCGGGGTCACGCTCACCCCGCCCGGCGCGGCACTGCTCGACGAGGCGCGCGCCCTGCTCGACCAGGCCGACCGGGCGCGCGTGCGCGTGGCCGCCGCGGCCGGCGCCGCGACCATCACCGTCGGCCTGCTCGCCGACAGCGCCGACCCGGACGCGACGCGGCTGGCCGACGCCTACCGCCGGCAGCACCCCGGTGTCGAGGTCCGCGTCCGCGACACGGACCTGACCGATCCGACCTGCGGGCTGCGCGCCGGGCTGGTCGACGTCGCGCTGACCCGCGGCCCGTTCGACGAGACCGGCCTGACGCTGCACCGGCTGCGTGAAGACCCGGTGGGCGCGGTGCTGCGCGCCGACGACCCGCTCGCCCGCCGCGACCACCTGGAGCTGGCCGACCTGGCCGGCCGGCAGTGGTTCCGGTTCCCGGACGGCACCGACCCGGTCTGGCAGTCGTACTGGCACGGCGGCGAGCCGCGCGAAGGGCCGGTGGTGCGCGCCGTCCAGGAGTGCCTGCAGGCGGTGCTCTGGAACGGGACCGTCGGGCTGATGCCGCTCGGCCACCGGCCGCCCGGCGACCTGACGGTGGTGCCGCTCACCGACCTGGCGCCGAACCCGGTGGTCGTCGCCTGGACGGACGCGACCCCGCTGGTCCGCTCGTTCGTGCGGCTCGCGACGGCCGCGTATCAGACGACCGGCGGGCGCCGGACGTCGTAGAGGTCCCAGTCCAGCTGCCAGAACGCGTCGATGCCGTGCTCGCGGATGTACTGCCGCTCGGTGTCGTGCACCGGGAAGCAGCCGGCGATGCTGATCGGCGCGCCCCCGATGTCGATCAGCGTGTACTGGTGCGCGTCGAGGCCGGCGGGCGCGGACACGGCGAAAGCGGTCATGGCGGACTCGGGCGCGATCGGCTCGCCGAAGTCGATGGTGTCGCCGTAGACGAACGGGCAGGTGCCCCGCAGCTGCTCGGCGAGGTAGCCGATGGCCAGTGCCCACACCGGGTCGTCCGACCGGACGCTGATCCACAGCTCCGGTTTCACGCCGTGCCATTCGTCGTGGTCGGCCAGCGAAAGGCCGTAGGTCACCCCGGTCAGGTATCTCGGCTCCGGTTCGTCGGCGTAGACGAACGCGATGACGTCGTCGAGCCCGTCGTGGGTCGACGCGATCGGCTGCAACCGGGGCTCGGTGCTCCCGGTCAGGGTGTCGAGATGGGCGACATACCGCTCGGCACGGCTCGGCATGGCGCGCAGCATACGACCGGCCGGTCGAGGGCGCGGGGCAATCCCGGTGGCCCGGGCGCGGCAAAGTCGGGCAGGGTGGGGGACATGCGAGTGCTCGTGATCGGAAGCGGAATCGGCGGCGCGGCAACGGCCTGGCACCTGGCGGGCCGGGGCGCGGAGGTGGTCGTGGCGGACGCCGCCCGCCCGGGGACGGCCACCGAAGCCGGCGCCGGGATCGTCAGCCCGTGGACGTCACGCTGGGAAGACGCGCTGTACCCGCTCGCGTCGGCCGCCGGCCGGTACTACCGCGAATTCACGGCGGAACTGGCGGATTCGTCGTTCGAGGTCGTCGGCGGGATGGTCGTCTCGGCCGACGAAGCCGAGCTGGCCGAGGCGCAGGAACGGCTGACCGCGCGGGCGGCGAACGCGCCCGAAATCGGGGAAATCCGGCGGCTCGACCCCGCCCAGGCGCGCGAACTGTTCCCGGTGCTGGCGCCCGGATTGGGCGCGGTGCACCTGGCGGGCGCGGGCCGCGTCGACGGTCACCAGCTGCGCCGCGCCCTGCTGCTCGACGCCGAACGCCGGGGGGCGAAGTTCGTCGAAGGCGAGGTGGCGTTCCGCGCCGACGGCACGGTCGCGAGCCCCGAAGGCCCCCTGGAAGCGGACAGCGTCGTGGTCGCGGCCGGCGCGTGGAGCCGGGAACTGCTGGCGCCGCTGGGGATCGACCTGCCGGTGACGCCGCACCGCGGCCAGATCAGCCACTTCGACCTGCCGGGCACGGACACGTCGGCGTGGCCGGTGGTGCTGCCCCGCACGAGCCACTACCTGCTGGCGTTCGGCGGTGGCCGGGTGGTGGCGGGCGCGACGCGCGAGGCGGAGGCCGGCTTCGACTACCGCGTGACGGCGGCGGGCCAGCGCGAGGTGCTGGACAACGCGCTGACGGTGGCCCCGGGCCTGGCGGACGCGACGCTGGCGGAGACGCGGGTGGGCTTCCGCCCGGGCACGCCGGACGGCCTGCCGGTGCTGGGTGCGCTGCGGCCGGGCTTGGCGGTGTCGACGGGCTTCGGCGCGGGCGGGCTGACGAACGCGCCGTTCGCGGGGAAGCTCGTCGCGTCGATCGCGCTCGGGGAGGACCCGGGCTTCGACCTGACGCCGTTCGCGCCGGACCGCTTCTGAGCGGCGGGCGCGGGCTCATCAGCCCTCCGTGACCAGCTCCAGCGCGTGGTCGCCGGTGCGCTTCACCACCAGGCCGGCCTTCCGGATCACCTTCACCAGCTGGTCCACAGTGGACGGTTCGGCGCGCGTGACCACCAGTTCGCGCGCCAGCCGGCCCTTGTACGCCTTGTTGAAGTGGCTGACCGTCACGCGCTCGCCGCGGGCGTTCTCCGTCACCACGCGGACCGTCACCGCGTCCGGGAGCAGCTTCGCGAACGCCGAGTACGTGCCCGAGCGCAGGTCCACCACCAGGCCTTCCACCTGCTGCAACACCGGTTCGAGCACCGGCTTCCAGTGCCCGCGGACCGTCCCCAGCGACGGGAGCGAGTTCCCGCCGGAAAGCCGGTACGCGGGAATCGGGTCGGTCGCCGACACCACGCCGAACAGCGAAGACGTCACCGCCAGCCGCCGGTGCGCCTTCTCCAGGCCCGCCTTCGTGAGGCTCTTCACGTCGAGCGCGTCGTACAGCACACCGGTGTAGCGGCGCAGCGCCGGCATCGTCGGCGACGCGAACAGCTCCGCGTTGCGCGCCACCTCGCCGGACTGGCGCTCGGTGAGACCCAGGGCCGCGACGCTGGCGGGGACGTCCCCGGCCAGCTCGACCAGCGCGTCGAGCAGCTTCGCGCGGGCCGGGTTCAGCTCGGGGAACGACAGCGCGTCGAGGTCGAGCGGGCCGCCGCGGCCGCCGTCGGCCTTGGTCTCGGAAGGAGGGAGGAGCACCAGCACGCATCGAGCGTACTGTGCCGGCTTTTGCCAAAACGGGGTGCGCGGACGCCGCCGTCCGGCCTAGCCTCCCGGCATGGACCTGACCTGGCGCCCGTTGACCCTCGACGACGTCCCCGCCCTCACCCGGCTGTACGCCGCGGCCGAGGAGATCGACCGGACAGGTGACCACTTCACCGACGAAGACCTCCGCGAGGAGCTCGAAGGCCCCAACATCGACCTGGCCCGCGCCACGACCGGCGCCTGGGCGGGCGGGACGCTCGTCGCCTACGGCCTGATCCGCCGCCGCGACGCCGCGAACCCCGTCCACATGCTGCGCCTGCAGTCGGTCGTGCGCCCGGAGTACCGGGCCGCCGCCGTCGGCGCTCACCTGGCCGAGTGGTTTTCGCGGACGGGCCGAGAGGTCAACGAGCGCACCTTCCCGGACGCGCCGTTCGAACTGCACCACGGCCACCACCAGAACGAGCGCTGGATCGCCGGGGTCCTGGCCGGCGCCGGGTACCGGCACGCGCGGACGATGGTCAACATGCGCGTCGGCCTCGCCGACCTGCCGCCGCAGCCGCCGCTGCCGGACGGTCTCGTGGCGGTCCCGTTCGACTTCAAGCACGACCTCGCGGTGCTCGACGCCCGCAACGACACCTTCGCCGACCACTGGGGCAGCACGGTCTACGAGCCTGACGCCTGGCGCCACCTGGTCACCGGCTCGAAGGACTTCCGCCCGGACCTGTCGTACCTGATCCTCGACGGCGACAAGGTCCTCGCGTTCGTGCTCAGCCACTTCTACGCGTCCGAAGCCGCGGTGACGGGCATCCGCGAGCACTACGCCAGCTGGGTGGGAACGCGGGCGGTGTTGCGCGGCCGCGGCGTCGCGTCGGGGTTGCTGGGGCACACACTTATGGCTGCGAAAGCGGCGGGATTCGACCGGTCGGCGCTGAACGTCGACGTCGACAATGCGCACCGCGCCCTGGGTGTTTACGAGCGGTGCGGATATCGCGTCGACGATGAATGGCACGTGTACGTGCTGTCCTGAATTCGGGACGCCCCACCGCCGATCGGGGAATGGACGACGTTCGTACCATCGCCTCATGAAGCCGACTTCCGCGTCCCCGGGTGCCAGGGCGCTCGCCGCGTCGTTGCGTGAATTGCGGATGACGCGGGGCAAAGGACTGCGTGAGCTCGCCCGGATGGTGCGGATTCTGCCGCAGTTGCTGTCGGCGTGGGAAAAGGGGCAACGCGTCCCCGGCCCCGAGGACGTCGCCCGGCTGCTGGGCGCGCTCCAGGTCGACGACGCGACTTACGAGCGCATGATGCGCCTGGCCAGGCGCGCGAAGGACGACAACTGGCTGGATTCGAACCCGTCCGACCTGCCGCCCGCGCTGAGCGGCATCGTCGAGTACGAGCGCACCGCCACCCGCATCACGAACTGGTACCACGCGATCGTGCCGGGACTTCTGCAGACGGCTGACTACGCCCGCGCGATCTTGAGCAATTCGGAGATCGGCCTGGAACAGGCCGATGCGATGCTCATCGCGCGGATGAACCGGCAGCGTGTTCTCGCGAAGGCCGACCCGGTTCGCCTCACCGCGCTCATCGGCGAGGTCGCGATTCGCGAGGAGATCGGCAGCGCCGACATCATGTCGGACCAGATCGACCACCTGCTGGAAACGATGGCGCTGCCGAACGTTTCGCTGCGGATCGTGCCCGCCAACGTCGGTTATCACCCCGGGCTGATCGGCTCGTTCATCCTGTACGAGTTCGCCGATCTGCCGCCGATCGTGCACCTGGAGAACTCGCACGCGACGGCGTTCCTGCACGAGTCCGATGTTGTCGGCAGCTACCGGAAACAGGCTAGGATTCTGGCGGGGACAGCACTGAGTGACGATGCCACCCGAGCCATGCTCCGGGAGGCCGCGCGATAGTTCGGGAGGCCATGGGATGAGCGGTTGGCGCAAATCGAGCTACAGCGGCGGCCAATCGGACTGCGTCGAGGTGAGGCTCGATCGCTCCGTCGGCGTCCGGGACACGAAGGCCCGCGAGCAGGGGCAACTGACCGTCACCCCCGCCGCGTGGGCGGCCGCCGTCAAACTTCTACGAGGTTGAGCAGCTCCTCACCCTGCACGTACCTCCGCAGCTGCTCCGCCGCCAACTTCTTGGCGCGCGGGTAGAACGACGCCGATCCGCCGGCGATGTGCGGGGTGATGACCACGCCCGGCACCGTCCACAGTGGATGATCGGACGGCAGCGGCTCGGGGTCCACGACGTCGAGGCCCGCGCGCAGGCGCCCGGTGCGCGTCTCGGCCAGGAGGGCGCCGGTGTCGATCGCCGTGCCGCGGCCGACGTTCACCACCAGGGCGTCGTCGGGGAGGGCGGCCAGGGCCTTCGCGTCGATCAGGCCGCGCGTCGCGGGGGTGTCCGGGAGGACCAGCACCACGATGTCGGCCTCGGGCAGCAGCGCCGGCAGCTCGTCGACGCCGTGGACGTCCTCATCCGGCCGCGCGCGGCTCGCCACCCGCGTCACCACCGCTTCCGCGGCGAGGAGCTGGCGCTCGATCGCCTGCCCGATCGAGCCGTAGCCGACCAGGAGCACGCGGCTGTCGGCGAGGGACCGCGTGTGCTCGCGAGCCCACTCGCCCCGCGTCTGCTGCGCGAACCACCGCGGCAGGTCGCGCTGCGCCGCGTGGATCAGCGCGAGGGCGTGCTCGGCGACGCTGAGGTCGTGCAGACCCCGCCCGTTCGCCAGCCGCACCCCCGCCGGCAGCAGCGGCACCAGCGTCTCGACGCCGGCTGACAGCGACTGCACCACCCGCAGCGACGGCAGCTCCCCGATGAGCTTCGGCGGCTCCGGCCCGCGGTCGTAGGGCAGCACGTAGACCTCGACGTCGTCGAGCTCGGCCGGGGGAGGCTCGACGCCGTCGTAGTAGGCGGCCTCGACCCCTTCGGGCACGTCGATGTCGGTCCACGGCAGCAGTACGCGAGCGCTCATGCCGCCTTTCTACATGTCGCAGTACCTAAGTAGCTATTAGTGATGGCTTCTGCGCAGAAAGTTATGTGTATGTACGTACGTCTGGGTGTGTGGATGTGCGTCTGCCTGTGTTAGGCTCGTTGTGTCACCGGGAGGCCGGCTTTGGCCGACGAGGCTGGCCAGGTGGATGCAATGCAACTCATGCTGAGGAGGTGAAAACGTGACTGATGGCAAGTTGCGGGTGGTGGACGACGAGGTTGACCAGATCAACGTCGTCGCTCCCACTCGTCGGGAAGGTGACCCCCAGGTTCGCTTGAACCTGGCACTCGCCCCGGCGGTGGCGAAGGTGCTCAAGGACTATGCGGCCCGCAACGGTGTAACCGTCACCGAAGCGGTCCGACGGGCAGCGTCGCTTCTCGATATGTATTCGACCGAGGTTGAACATGTCGACGACGCCGACCTGGCGGTCGCCAAAAAAAATACTATCAGAAGGGTCAGGTTCAATTGGCTCAGGAAGTAATACCACTCTTACCTGTTCTTACTATGTCGATTGCTCTGCTGATTATCTGTTTGATCACTTCAGCTTCTGTCTTCCGCAATCTTGTTCTCGTCGTCAGTAAGTTCTGGCACGGCACCGTCCGTGCAGTAGTGGGTGAGTTCAAAAAGAACGATCCAGCGCTATTAGCTCTGACCTAACCATGGGTGCGATCCGATTTGGAGAGGTGGTGTAAAGGAATGGGGCGCCCGTTTCCCGTGTGCTGGCTTGGGTTTGAAGATTTGTAGCTGAAGGTAGAGAAAGGCTGAAGTAGTCGTGAGTAATCCCGGTGGCAAGGTTCGTCGGCAGAACCAAAAAGAGTCATCCGTGCAGCCTCGAGTCGTCGAGGTGGTTCGTGCGGCCGTCGAAGAAAGCGACGACATCACGAAGCCGGAGTTCGACAAAGTCGAAAAACTTCGGTATGCACAGTGGAAAATCTGGATGGCGTACGCATACTTGACTTTTGTGAGTGTGTTGTGTGTCAGTGCGGTACTGATTGCTCCGACGGGTGAAGTTAATGCGGTCGCCCTCGCACTCTGGGGCAGTTCGTCGGCGGGAGTTTTTCTGCTCCTCCGCCGGGAGTACGGCAACCGGATCTAGCTGGACGACGAGAGAAAGGCGGACGACATCGGAAGGCCGGGCACGGCTCAGGTGCCCGGTCTTCCGGCATTATAGGTCGCCATGCTGGGGTGAGGGGCACGCGTGCAGCGTCACCATCCGACTGGTCTACCCGAGCGGTTACCCAGCGGTCCCAGACGCACCTTGGCGGACGCACGTGGTGAGGAAAGCTACGTCGTCCAGTGTCCGGTACTAGTGCGCGCTCGCCTTGCTTCCGCGCCGGCTTCCTTCTATCAGCGGACCGTCGCACGCACCGGACGACCTGCTGTGGTCGCGTCAAACCATTGGTCACCGCTAGTGCTCACCTCCCGAGACGCAGAACTCGTTGCCCTCCGGATCGGTCAGCACGGTCCACGCCAACCCCGGTACGGAATGCTCGGCCACCTCCTTCGCACCCAGCTCCACCAGCCGTTTCACCTCCGCCGCCCGATCGTCCCCGCCGAAGTCGACGTGGACTCTGTTCTTCCCCACGCGCGGCTCCGGTACCCGTTGCAGGCCCAGCGGCAGCCCGCCCTCCGGGGGTGCCAGCACCAGGAACTCGCCTTCGTAGTCCTGGGCCACCGTGGTGCCCAGCGCCGCCGTCCAGAACTCCGCCAGACCGCGCGGATCCGCGCAGTCGATCGTGATCATGCCCAGGTGGATCGCCATGTCCCCGAAGCTAGCCGCCACCACCGACAAAAACGGGCCGTCGAGTAACCCGTTGGAGTCACGGCCGGGGGAGTGACTACCCTGAGCGGGACTTTCACACCCGCCCGGAGCAGGGAGCCCCGCAGTGATCACCAGGACTTCGTCGTTGTTCCTTCGCACCTTGCGCGAGGATCCGGCGGACGCCGAGGTACCGAGCCACCGGCTCCTGGTACGCGCCGGCTACGTCCGCCGGGTCGCCCCGGGCGGGTACTCGTGGCTGCCCCTCGGCCTGCGCGTGCTGCGCCGCATCGAGGCCGTGGTGCGCGACGAGATGAACGCCATCGGCGCGCAGGAGATCCAGTTCCCCGCGCTGCTGCCGAAGGAGCCCTACGAGGCGACCGGCCGCTGGACCGAGTACGGCGACAGCCTCTTCCGCCTCAAGGACCGCAAGGGCGCCGACTACCTCCTAGGCCCGACGCACGAAGAGCTCTTCACGCTGACGGTCAAGGGCGAGTTCAACTCCTACCGCGACTACCCGGTCACGCTGTACCAGATCCAGACGAAGTACCGCGACGAAGCGCGTCCCCGCGCCGGCATCCTGCGCGGCCGCGAGTTCGTCATGAAGGACTCGTACTCGTTCGACCTCGACGACGAGGGCTTGGAGCGTTCCTACCAGGCCCACCGCGCCGCCTACACGAAGCTGTTCGACCGCCTCGGCCTCGAATACGTCGTGGTCAAGGCGACGTCGGGGGCCATGGGCGGCTCGGCGTCGGAGGAGTTCCTCGCGGTCGCCGAAACGGGCGAAGACACCTACGTCCGCAGCACGGAGTCGGGGTACGCGGCGAACGTCGAAGCCGTCGTGACGCCCGCGCCGGCCGCGCAGCCGATCGAGGGCCGGCCCGAGGCCCAGGTGCACCACACGCCGAACACGCCGACCATCGAGTCGCTGGTGAACTTCCTGAACAACGCGGACCTGGGCCGCACGTTCACCGCCGCGGACACGCTGAAGAACGTCATGCTCAAGGCGCGTCAGCCCGGTGCGAAGGAGTGGGAGCTGATCTGCGTCGCGCTCCCCGGTGACCGCGAAGTGGACATGAAGCGCCTCGAGGCGTCGCTCGAGCCCGCCGAGGTCGCGCTGCTCGACGAGGCCGACTTCGCCAAGAACCCGTTCCTGGTCAAGGGCTACATCGGCCCGAAGGCCCTGCAGGACAACGGCGTGCGCTACCTCGCCGACCCCCGGATCGTGCCCGGCACCGCCTGGGTCACCGGGGCCGACAAGGTCGACCACCACGTCATCGACCTGCTGGCCGGCCGCGACTTCACCCCGGACGGCACCATCGAGGCCGCCGAGGTCCGCGAGGGCGACGCGTCGCCGGACGGCCACGGCACCCTGGTCGCCGCGCGCGGCATCGAGATCGGGCACATCTTCCAGCTCGGCCGCAAGTACGCGGACGCGTTCGAGCTCGACGCGCTCGGCCCCGACTCCAAGCCGATCCGGATCACGATGGGCTCCTACGGCGTCGGCGTCTCGCGGCTGGTCGGCGTGCTCGCCGAGCAGAACCACGACGACCTCGGCCTGATCTGGCCGCGCGAGGTGTCGCCGTTCGACGTGCACATCGTCATCGCGGGCAAGGACGACGCGGTGCGCGCCGGCGCCGAGAAGCTCGCCGCCGAGCTGGACACGGCCGGTCTCGAGATCATCCTCGACGACCGCAAGGCGACCCCGGGCGTCAAGTTCGCCGACGCCGAGCTGGTCGGCGTGCCGACCATCCTGGTGGTCGGGCGCGGCCTGGCCAACGGCGTCGTCGAGGTCAAGGACCGGCGGACGGGCGAGCGCGAAGAGATCGCGGTCGACGCCGTCGTCGAGCACCTGGTCAAGCTCGTCCGGTCCTGATGGGCCGGTTCTCCCGGCGCTCGGACGACACGACGCCGGGGTACGAGGACAACGCGGCGCTCCGCGGGTTCGGCGGCTACGAACCCGCGGACGCGCCGGCGCCTGCGAGTTTGCCTTCGGTTGAACCGCCGAGGGCGCGGCCGAAGCGGATCCGCCCGGCGCCGAAGCCGCTGAAGTGGCGGCGGGCGCCGTGGCTGGGGCTCGTGCTCATCGCGCTGATCGCGGGTGTGCTCAACGCACTGGGTGTCGGCAAGGCGCACCGGCCCTCGGGTTCGGCTCCGCTGCCGCCGCTGGTGGTGACGCCGTCGCCGCGAACAGTGGTCCCCGCGGTGACGAGCGGCTGGCAGTCCGTCGCGGCGCGAGACGGCTCATACGCGTATGACGTCCCGCCGGACTGGAAGCCCGCGCCGACCACGCAGCACGGCTGGGACGAGCCGGCGATCCGGCTGATCACGAGCGCGTTCCTGGGCCGGGACTTCTGCGGCCGGGACACGCTGGGCGGCGCGGGCGTCACCACCGAGCCGCTCCCCGATCCCGAGGCAGCGGCGCGCAAGGCCGCGACAGACCTGGCGACCGGCGCGTACGGCGGGACGTCCCAGGTGGGCCCGGGCACGGACGCCCAGCTCACGAAGGCCGACGGCACCCGGAGCCCGGCCCGGATCGTGGTCGCCGAAGTGACCCCGGCGGCGACGGGCGAATGCTCGGCGAAGCATGCTCTGGTTGCCGCGATGGCGTTCGGCAACGGGAGTGCGTCGGGCGTGGTGGTGGCCTACGCCGATGCCGACCGTTCCGGGCCGACGATCCGGGACGACCTGCTGGGGATCTTGAAGAGCTACCGGTTCGTGCCGGCGGCGGACCGGAGCACGACCACTCCGCCGCCGACCACCTACCGCTAGAGCGGCGGTACGGTGGATCGTTTCGGTCGACAATTCGAGTGGTGGATGACTCTATGGACAAACGGCTGCTGAGGATACGGGCTGGTGCAATCAGCGTGCTGATTGTTGCCGGAATTATTCTGCTGTTCGGTCCGTTGATCGTCAAGGCTTGGACGTGGGTTACGCGGGCTCGTAGCGCCGACTGGTGGGGCGCCGTTGGGCAGTGGGCTGGTGCGGCCGGAACGGTCGCGGCGGTGGTAGTCGCGTTGTGGATCGCCCGCCGAGATGGACGGATAGCTCGAGAAGACCGCCGACGGCAGGAACTGCGCGACAGACAGGAGCAAGCATCGCGCGTGACGGCCTGGATCGAGGTGCCTGAGAACGGTGCGAACTTCCCTGACGGTGCACCAGTGGATTTGTATATGATTGTTGCCAATGGGAATCCGGAGGCGATCAACTATGTGATGGTTTCCTTTGACATCTTCAAGGGACTTCCGGTGTACGGTCCATACATCCAGCGCGGTGACAGCGTTGAAGAAGACGAGTACCTGTACGCAGTGCTCCCGCCAGGAAAGTGGCGAATGCCTGTGCGGCCCGGCTGGGCGGGCATGAGCGCCCAGCCGGGTGTCATGTTGGCCTTCACGGATTCCAAGAACTGTCATTGGCTACGCCTTACAGATGGCACTCTGACCGAACAGCCGGAGAACGTTATCAAGCGGCGTGAGATTTGGTTCCCGCAGCGGATTAGTGTCCCCGAGAGCTACTGACGAGCTTCGCCAGTTCGCGCAGCCGCACATCCGGCAGGTAGGCCCGGCTCAGCGCCAGCCCGATCCGCGGCAGGTCCGCCTCGTCCCGGTAAGCCAGGTACAGCGGCACGCGGCGGGGCTGGAACTTCGCCTTGAACGCGTGCAGCGACCGGAAACCGTAGTACGGCTCCATGACCCGGCCCAGCGACTCCAACGCCCGGTCCACCAGCGCCGCGGACTCGGAATCGCTGCGGGCCAAGGGTGCGCCCGACAGCGACACGAACCGCGCGCCTTCCTCGCGGAACTGGACGCACGCCGACGCGATCAGGAACTCCATCACCGGGCGGAAACCGTGCGGGCTGCGGCGCATGACGTCCAGCGTCCAGCCGCCCACCTTGCCCTCGCCCGTGTGGACCGGCAGCCACGACGTCACGCCGTGGACCGTGCCCTCCGCGTCGACCGCGAGGCCGACCCGCGTCGCCGGGTCCATCGCCTCGTCGAGGCCGCCGAGGGTGAAGCCCATCTCCGGCATGCCCTTGCCCGACATCCACTCCTCCGACAGCGCCCGGACCTGGGCGAGGATGGGCTCCGGCTGGTCGGCCAAGCGGACCAGCCGGAAGTCGATGTCCTGCTTGGCGGCCTTGTTCAGCGCCGACCGGACGTCCTGCCACGCCTTGCCGCGGAACTCCAGCTTCTCCAGGTCGAGCACGTTGTCCTCGGCGACCTGGACGTGCTGCCAGCCCTGCTCGCGGGTCGCCGCGACGGTCTCTTCCGTCGCCGAGAACACGCACGGCACCAGGCCGGAGTTCTCGCACATCGTGGTGAACTCGGTGACCGTGGCCGCCGCCGTGCCGTCCGGAGCGATCGGGTCGCCCAGCGCGACGGCGACGCCCGCGTGCTTGCGGTAGGCGAGGTAGGAACGGCCGTCCTCGCGGACGAAGTACGTGTTGCGCGGCCAGGTCGTCATCCACGACAGCGTGCTGCCGCCGTGGCGTCCGAGCAGCGTGCGGGCCAGCGACGCGCCGGGACCCTGAGCGTGGCGCCGCTGCCGTCGCCGCGAAGGGACGCGGAAGGCGTGCTGGGCGGCGATGAGGACGCCCAGCTCGACCGTCCACAAGAGATTGTCCACGAAGAACAGCGGCAGGCCCGTGGTGTCGTAGCCCGCGCCGAAGACGTCGGCCAGCCCGTAGACCGTGGCCGCGGCGAGCGCCTGCAGCGTCACGAAGGCCGACAGCGCGATCGCCCAGCGCCACGCGACCCGGCTGCCCTTGCGCAGCCCGTTGATCATCGGCACCGTGACCAGCACGAGGAACGCCAGTTCCGGCGCCGACAGCGAAACCTCTTCGGTGGAGCCGAACGGGCCTTCGCCGGGCACCAGGAGCATCACGATTTCGGCGATGGTGAGCAGCAGCAGGCCGGCGACGGTCAGCAGCCGCCACTCGCGCGGGTTCGGCCCCACCGAGGGCGCCCGCCGGGAGCCGACGAGCCGGTTGCCGAGCGGGATCGCCGCCAGCAGCGCGAAGAAGTGCACGAGGTCGGCCAGCGTGCCGACGTAGATGATCGCGACCCCGGCGTACACGCAGAGCCCGGCCCGCAGCCGCAGCGCCCACGGCGGCCGCAGCGTCGCGCTGGCGACGGCGACCGCGGCGAGCGCGCCGCCGGAGAACCCGACGTCGAGGCTGCCCGCCATGCGCTCGGCCCACAACCAGCCGGAATTACCGCACAGCGCCAGGAACTGCGTCGCGACGAGCACCGAGACGAACTGGCCGCCGATGGTCACGGCCATCGCGCGCCGCGTCCCCAGCTGCCACTCGGCGAAGCCGGCGAAGAGCGCGAAGCTGCCGACCATCGGGAGGTAGTACCAGGGGACGACGGCGAAGAACGGCCCGGTGAGCATGGTCCACCACCGGCCCTCCTCCAGCGACGGCAGCCCGTAGGCGATGAACGGGTAGGCCGCGCGGTCTTCGGCCGCGTTCCAGAGCGCCCCCGACGCGACGGCCAGCACGAGCATCGCGAGCACCACACTGCTGGTGAACGGCAGGCGCTGCCTGAGCACCGCGACCGTGCCGCGGATGCGTCCCCCTCCGGCGGGCCCGGCCGCCGACGCTGCTTCAGTCATGCTCGGAAGTGTGGCGAACAGCCTCTCCGGCCACATCGGGCGAAGGAAGGAGATTGACCCCTAAGGGGTCGTCCCTTCGGATGAGGGTTGACACCCTCCCGAGGACGACGAAGACGACTTTCAGCTGAACACGGCGGTTTTCACGGCGTCGGTGTCGGCGAGGTCCGGCAGCACGATGTGCGCGCCGGCCGCGCGCAGCTCGTCGGCACTGTAGAGCCCGGTCGCCACCGCGATCGACAGCGCGCCGTGGGCCAAGGCGGCCTTGACGTCGTTCGGGGTGTCGCCGACGACGACCACCGCGCCGGCCTCGAACGGCGCGCCGTGCTTGGCCGCCGCCAGCGTCACCGCGTGCGGGACGAGGTCGGGGCGGTGCACCGAGAGCGTGCCGTAGCCGCCGATGTCGAGGTCGAGGTGCTCGTGCAGGCCGAACGCGGTGAGCTTGTGCCGCGAGATCTCCGGCAGGTTGCCGGTGACGAGCGTCTGGACGACGCCGTCGTCCTCGGCGAACGCGACCAGCGCTTCGGCCGCGCCCGGCAGCGCGCGAGCCTCCGCCGCGAAGCGGTGCGCGGCCCGTTCCGACTCCGCCACCAGGGCCTTGAACATCGCCTGGACCGTGTCCGGCGCGGCTTCGAAGCCGTTCGCGGTGAGCAGTTCGGTGGTGGTCGCCAGTTCGGTGCGGCCGCCGAACACCGGGGCGACGCTCAGGGTCGCGCCGGTCGCGGCCGTGAACGCGGCCGCGTACCAGGCCATGCCCAGCCCGGCGAAGTCCACGAGCGTGTGGTCGATGTCCCAGAGCAGCAGCCGCTTCTTCGTCACGAGACCGAGGCTACCGGCAGCACTATTCAACACGCGTTGACTTTTGCGGGACGCGGTCGTACCTTGGCCAGTAATTCAACAAGCGACGAATAAATGGAGGTTGTCATGACTGGTCCTGTCCGGCGCCCCGCCGGGGCGCTCGCCCTGGTCGCGGCCGTGGCCGGCGCGCTGGTGGCCGTGGTGCTCGGGTTCCTCACCTTCGGCGCGCAGGCCACGGCCGCGCCGGACGGCGTCCCGGTCGCGGTCGCCGCGCCGCCGGAGATCGCGCAGCGCATCACCGCGCACGGTGGCGGTCAGCTCGACTGGACGATCGCGTCCCCGGCCGACGCGCGGAAGCTGCTGGAGGACAAGAAGGTCTACGGCGTGCTCGAGCTCGGGCCGGGACCGTCCGCGACCGTCGTGACTGTGGTGACTTCGGGGGCGGTCAACCCGTCGGGTACCCAGGTCGCGCAGCAGGCGCTGACCGGCGCGGCGTCGGCGCTGGGCGGGGCTCCGAAGCAGGAGGTGCTGCGCCCGGTGAGTGTCGCCGGCCGGACCGCACCGCTGGCCGCGTCCGCGCTGGCCTGGATCGGCGCGCTCGTCGCGGGCCTGGCGCTGACGCAGCTGGCCCAGCGCACCGGCCGCACGGTCGGCGCCGGCGCGCGGTTGCTGCAGGTCGTCGGCGCCGGAGTGCTCGTGACGGCGGCCGTGGCCGGGTTCTTCGCGCTGTGGGACGCCGCGCTGCCGCTGGACTTCGGCGTCCTGGGTTTCGTCTTCCTCGCCGCCACGGCGTTCGCCGCCCTGCAGGCGGGGCTGCTGCGCCTGCTCGGGCTGCGCGCGATGGCCGTCCTCGGCCCGCTCTACCTGGTCGCGCCCGCGGTCGCCGGGCAGGTGCCGGAGCTGCTGAACCCGGCCTACCGCACGCTGCTGTGGTCGTGGACGCCGTTCCGCTTCTCGACCGAAGGCCTGCGAAGCCTGCTTCAGGGCGTGCCGGGTGCGCCCGACGTCACGACCGGCGTCTGGGTGCTCGGCGCGCTGCTGGCCGCGGGCTTGCTGGTGGTGCTGTGGCCCGGCCGGTCAGCCCGCGAGGAAGCTGAACCGCACCTTGCGGACCGGGTTGTCGAGGTTGGTGTCCACTAGGCAGATCGACTGCCAGGTGCCCAGCGCGAGGACGCCGCCGAGCACCGGGATCGTCGCGTAGGGCGGCACCAGCGCCGGGAGCACGTGGTCACGGCCGTGGCCCGGGCTCCCGTGCCGGTGCCGCCAGCGGCCGTCGCGGGGGAGCAGCTCGTCGAGCGCGGTCAGCAGGTCCTCGTCGCTGCCGGCGCCGGTCTCGAGGACCGCCAGCCCGGCGGTGGCGTGCGGGACCCAGACGTGCAGCAACCCGTCGGTCGCGTCCGCGTCGCGCAGGAACGACTCGGCCTCGTGGGTGAGGTCGTGGACGACGGCTTCGGAACCGGTGCGGACCTCGATCTCGGTGGAGTACATGGGCCCCAGCCTAGGCCCCCGCGCCGGGACCGCGCGCCCGTCTGCTCAGGAATCCAGGTAGCGCAACACCGCCAGCACCCGGCGATTGTCCCCTTCGGACGGTGGCAGGCCGAGCTTGCCGAAGATCGACGTCACGTACTTTTCGACCGATCCGGCCGAGAGGAACAGCTTCGCGGCGATCGCGGAGTTCGAGCGGCCCTCCGCCATCAGGCCCAGGACTTCGCGCTCTCGCGGGGTGAGCCCGCTGAGCGCGTCGATCTGCCGCGTCGCCGAGAAGAGCTGGCTGACGACTTCGGGGTCGAGCACCGTTTCGCCGTCCGCGACCCGGCGCAGCGCGTCGAGGAAGTCGGACACCTCGGCGACGCGGTCCTTGAGCAGGTAGCCGACGCCACCCGCGCGGTCGGCCAGCAGCTGGGCCGCGTACTTCGTCTCGACGTACTGGGAAAACAGCAGGATCGCGCGGCCCGGTGACTCGCGACGAAGGGAGATCGCCGCCCGCAGGCCCTCGTCGGTGTGCGTCGGCGGCATCCGGATGTCCACGATGGACACGTCGGGGGAGTTCTCCTCGACGGCGGTCCGCAGCGCGTCGGCGTCCTTCACTGCGGCGACGACCTCGTGGCCGCGAAAGGTCAGCAGCTCGACGAGACCCTGGCGCAGGATGGTCGAGTCCTCCGCGATGACGATCCGCATGCCGCGACCCTAGCGGGGCAAGGGCACCCGCGCGGTCACTTCGGTCGGACCGCCCACCGGGCTCGCGACGGTCAGCTCGCCGTCGACCGTCCGCAGCCGTTCGGCGACCCCGGCCAGCCCGCCGCCCGGGACGAGCCGGGCACCGCCCCGGCCGCGGTCGCGCACCCGCAGCCACAGGACGTCCCGTTCTTCGGTGACCTCGACGTACGTCGTCGTCCCGCCGTGCTTCGCGGCGTTCGTGAGCAGCTCGGCGGCGCTGAAGTAGACGATCGTCTCCAGGGACGGCGGCGGGCGGCGCGGCAGGTCGACGGCGACCCGCGCGTCCATCCCGGACGTCGCGACGAGGGTGGCCAGCGCGACGTCGAGGCCCGCGTCGAGGGCGGCGGGATGGATGCCGCGGGCGAGGTCGCGCAGCTCGGTCAGCGCCTGCTTCGCGTTGGTGTGGGCGGCGGTGACCAGCTGCTGGATCTGGGGGAGGTCGAGGCCTTCGAGCTCGTCCTTGGCCAGCCCGAGCTTCATGGCGAGCGCGACGAGCTGGGCCTGCGCGCCGTCGTGCAGGTCGCGTTCGATGCGCCGCAGCCGCAGCGCGGCGTCCTCGACCGCCGTCGCGCGGCTCGCCTCGAGGTCCCGGACGCGTTCGGAGAGCTCCCGCGTGCCGAGCAGGCCGACGACCAGCAGCCGGTCGAGCGCGACGAAGGCGTGCGTCACCCACGGGAGCGCCACGAGCACCAGCAGCCCCGACGCCGACCACGCGAGGGCGCCGGCCCAGTTGCCGGCGTAGATGTCGAAGACGTCCAGGTGCCGTTCGCCCAGCGGAAACCAGAGGAACGCGAACGGGGTCGCGGCCAGGGCGTAGACCGTCGCGGTGGTCATCGTGAGCAGGGCGACGAAGGTCACGGGGAGGCGCAGCAGCAGGTAGCCGCCGGTGCGCCAGCCGGCGGGATCGCCGACGCGGGCCCGGACCCACGCCCACAGCCCCGGCTTGAGCTCGGGCCGGCGCGGAGCGGGCACGCTGACGCCGAGCAGTGTTTCGGCGAGGCCGCGGTGCAGGGCGCCGAGGCCGCGGGCGTAGGAGATGGCGCCGGCGAGGACGAGGAACCCGAAGAGGACGGGGGTCAGCGAGAGGCCCAGCACGAGCAGCAGGAGGAAGCTGAAGAGCGAGAAGAGGGTGAGCGGGCCGGAGAGCCACAGCCAGGCGTATTCGGCCCAGAAGTCGCGCGCGGCCAGCGGCCCGAAGACGCGGCGCAGCGGGTGGGGGCGGGGGGCTTCGAGGCTGGTCACGGCTTCAGTTTGGCCGGGGTGGGGCGCGGTGCCCATCCGGTTTTCCCCCGAGCGTGACCCGGGGAAAGCGCCCCAATGTGGCGTTGGGTGCGTGGGACGCACCGAACGCCACATTGGGTGCGTGGGACGCACCGAACGCCACATTGGGTGCGTGGGACGCACCGAACGCCGCATTGGGTGCGCGAGCCGGCTTTCGCATCGGCCCGCGGGGGCGCCCCCCGTCTTCCACGTTACCGGCCGGCACCGACAGTTCCGGCGCGGAAAGGGCGGTGGTGGCCCAGTTGTCCACACACCCAAGGTGGCCTTCGGTGCGTGTGACGCACCGAAG